>JBAIXS010000153.1:0-2480 GCA_037916395.1 Candidatus Sulfobium mesophilum | reverse complement strand
TAGGTACCTGAATCAAATCGGGGTCAGAAGGAATTACGATCGATGGTGGAGGTGAAACTGTTATGTTTACTTCAGCTGCATAACTTCCAGACAGTAAACCTGCCAATATCAATAACGTAATGCCAATAAACGAATATAACAATTTATCTGTTTTCATGGTCTACCTCCATTGAGAAGTTTTTTAAACCAAAAAGTGCAGTAAAACAGTTCACTCCCACTATTTATCCTTACCCCCCTTCTTAGTGGGAATCATTCGTGGTAAATGGGAAGGTATGCCAAACCTGACATTACCAGAATACGCGTTCACAAGTAAATGCGTAAATCAGACAAAATCTGATTTTTCTATCATCTTTTCTCCTACACGGAAAAGGAGCCTCGATTCCTTTTTGAAGCTGTGTAAGTGGAAAGTCCCGATGATTACCCGGAATAACTGCATCTTTATATGGTTTGACCTGACGCTCGATTTCAGGAAGAAGTTTGTTGCACACATCACATATTGAAACTAAAGAAAGCACTCCGTTCCCTTTATCGGGAAGAGGGAGGATCATCTCTTCGGCAGCCCGCGACTGAAAAACACTGGCAAGGCTTTCCGGAACGCCCAGCGTAACCAACCCTGCCCCAGAACGAAGACATGCCTGCGCAGCCATAAGCGCCGCGCCTGTCCTGCCCGTTGAACCAGCGACTATCAGCACATGCCCGTAATCGTTCTTATGAGAATTGGCCGGTCTTTCCGGAATCAGCAAAGAAGCGTCTTCCTTTTCAATTGTCTGAACATTCAGAGACTCATCGGTAAGAAGTCCGCCTGGAAAGCCGATATCTTCCACAAATAATTTCCCGGCATATTCCGCCCCCGGGTGGAAAAGATGCCCCATCTTCGGCAGTCCAAACGTTACGGTATAGTCGGCCCGCACTGCATCGCCCATTATCCCGCCGTTGTCAGCCGAAATTCCGGAAGGAATGTCGACCGAAAGGACAGGCGCCCCTGATCTGTTTAAGAAAGAGATAATGTCCGAAACCGGCGGCCGAACCGGCTTGTTAATGCCAGTGCCGAAGATGGCATCGATGACCACGGCGCTGTGCAAGTCCGCCGGCCTTATTTCAGTCCTGAACTCCATGGGTATCTTCATTTTTTTTGCAGTCATATATTGTGTCCGGCAATCACCACTCATCTTGCTCTCACGCGACAGCAGAATGACCTTCACGTTCCAGCCCCAGTTAAACAGATTCCTCGCAGCGACAATTCCGTCGCCCCCGTTGTTGCCGCCTCCGCAGATGACAATGACCTTTCTTCTTTCGAAAAGTTCCAGCATCTTTTCAGCCGCCGCAAGCCCCGCCCTCTCCATCAAGACAGAAGAAGACACCCCATACTCATCGATAGTCCTTCTGTCGATATTCCTCATCTGGCTGGCAGTTACTGCCTTCATTGTTCTCCTATAAAAAGACTATTTTTCTACTACCACACAGGCCACACCGAATTCATGCTCATGACTCATGCTGAGATGGACGTGCCTGATAGATTTGTCATCAAAAAAAGTTTTGAGCCTCCCCTTCACCTCGATAAAGGGCTGCCCTCCCGCGCGGTTGATCACTTCGATTTCAGTCAGCGCCAGGTGTATTTCGGCGCTAATCGCTTTGATGAAAGCCTCCTTGGCAGCAAATCTGACAGACAAAGGAAGATAAGGTTCTTTTTTTTTGTACGAATAAGCGATTTCATGTTCGGTAAAGACCCTTCGGAGAAATCTCTCTCCCCACCGATCGACAGCGTCTCTTATCCTATCGACCTTAACTATGTCAACACCGATTCCGTGTATCACCGTTCCATCGTTCCAGGTTAGTAAGTAGTCTGTCATTCCCGCAAGTGAAGCGCGTCGGGAATCCTTCTTGAAAGATATCGGAAAGATTCCGGACAAGCCGGAATGACAAGCAAATTGCAAACGATTTCACTTCTTGCCTTTCGCCCCGGCCATAACAATCAGTTCCTTCATCTCCCTTACAGCCTTTTCGATACCGACAAACACAGCCCTTGAGATAATGCTGTGTCCGATATAAAGCCCCCTCAGGCCTTCAATCTCCGCAACACGCGAAACATTATAATAATTCAGGCCGTGGCCGGCATTAACCTTAAGACCGGCATCCACCGCCTTTTGTACGGCTTTTACTACCCTTGCGAGTTCCTTCTCCTGCCTTTTGCCTCTGCTATCAGAATAAACTCCTGTATGTATCTCGACCATGTCGGCCCCGATTTCCCCGGAGATGACGACGTCATCGGGATCAGGGTTAATGAAAAGGCTAACACTGATGCCGCTGTCATGGAGAACTCTCACCGCCTGTTTAACAACGGCCCTGCCTCTTGTGACATCAAGCCCTCCTTCCGTTGTAAGCTCCTGCCTCTTTTCAGGGACGAGGGTAACCAGGTCAGGAACTGTCTTTACTGCTATTTTAAGTATTTCCCTGGTCGCTGCCATCTCAAGGTTAAGCTC
>JBAIXS010000152.1:0-5494 GCA_037916395.1 Candidatus Sulfobium mesophilum | reverse complement strand
ATCATCTATATCGAGGCAACTACGATGATGGGCAAGGGACATCTGACTCTCACCGGTCAACTCGGCGACGTCATGAAGGAGTCTGCGCAGGCGGCGTTGAGCTACGTCCGCTCGCGAGCCAAGACGTTGGGCATCAAGGAAGACATTTTTTCAAAAGTTGATATACATATTCATGTCCCTGCCGGAGCGATTCCGAAAGATGGTCCTTCAGCAGGAATCACTATAGCCAGCGCGTTGGCGTCTGTCCTCACAGGCAGGCCCGTTAATAAGAACATTGCGATGACCGGTGAAGTGACGCTCAGGGGCAGGGTGCTTCCTATAGGCGGTCTTAAGGAAAAGACACTGGCCGCCAAGAGAATGGGGATAAAGAAAGTTATTATCCCCAAGAGGAACAAGAAAGACCTCGAAGAAATTCCGAAATATATCAAGAAAGACATGGAGTTTGTTTTTGCCGACACCATGGACCAGGTGCTCAAGGTCGCGCTTCGGCCCGAGAAGAAATCTGCAGCAAAAAAGAAGAAATAATGGCATGGCCGGGCAGCGGCCGCAGATGAGACTTTCCGAGGCGGGCGAACTGCGTCTGGTTGATCTTCTGAGGCAAAGGTTCGGGAAGAAAGCGCGCGGTGTTATCTTTGGCATTGGCGATGATTCAGCGGTTGTAAGACCCCGTTCGAAAAATACGCTGCTTACGACCGATATGATGGTCGAAGGTGTGCACTTTGATCTCAGTTGGATTACTCCCTTTCAACTCGGCTATAAACTTGTCTCAGTCAATGTTAGCGATATCTACGCCATGGGCGGGCAGCCTGAATTCATGCTCCTTGATTTTGCGGCTCCGGGATATTTTAAGAGGGAACAATTCGACTCGCTGCTGAAGGGTATCGAAACGGCACTGAAAACTTATAATCTCTCCCTTATAGGAGGGGATATATCGGCGGCAGAGAGGCTTATCCTATCTGCGACTGTTATGGGGCATGCGGCAAAAATCGTAACGCGGGCTGGAGCGAATATAGGTGATTTTATCTATGTCTCGGGTAACCTTGGAGATTCATCGTGCGGACTGCAGATATTGAAGAGGATAGGCAGGGGCGTGATGATTGAGAAGAATGAGAAGATTGATTTCGGGCCTGGCTGGAGGACTGTCGGCCCGCTACTTGGAAGACATCTTATGCCGCTTGCCAGGGATCCGGAAAGGTTTTCAAGAAGGGCGACTGCAATGATGGACATTAGCGACGGGCTCTTCATTGATCTTTCAAGGCTTTGCAAGGAAAGCGGTGTGGGCGCCAGGATTTATTTAGACAAGATCCCGATGTCTGAGGAATTAATAAAGGCATCCGGGTATCTCGGTCTTTCGCCTCTTGACCTTGCCGTTGGAGGCGGAGAGGACTACGAACTCCTCTTTACGGCGCCCCCGGGGGCAAAGATCAAGGCTCTTTGTATAGGTGAGATAACGGCAAGGCAATTGAGAGTAATCGACCATGAAGGTAAAAACAAAAAGATGAATATTAGGGGATATAGCCACTTTGCATTTTAAGGACAGATTGAGAGAGGTATTGTCGGTTAGTGAGCCACCTCATAAGGTTGCCATGGCCTTTGCTGTAGGAGTGTTCATCGGCATGTCACCCCTCCTTGGGCTTCATACCGTGTTAGGCATACTCCTGGCATGGCAGTTCAGACTGAATAAACTTGTGACCCTGATAGGCGTTTATGTGACCAACCCATGGACTATAGTGCCGATCTATACTTTTGGAACATGGTTTGGGGCAAAAGTCCTCGGTGTGGGACATATCATGCCGGCTGTGGACTGGCGGCATATGACTTGCGGCGTATTATTCAATGAATTCAGGCATCTCCTAATTCCTTTCATTGTTGGCAGCACGCTGCTGGGGGTTGTTTCGGCGGTAGCAGGCTATATCCTGATCTACAGGGCGGTAATACATAATCGTGGCTAAGGTATTTCTTCTGAGTCTGGGCTGTCCGAAAAATCTGGTCGATTCTGAAAACCTTATAGGGAAACTGAGAGACAAAGGCATCGCTCATTCAGCCACGGCTGAAGATTCGGACATACTTGTTGTCAATACGTGCGGCTTTATCGAAGAGGCGAAGAGGGAGTCGATCGAAGAAATATTAAGGATTGCAGAAGTGAAGAAGACGGGAGAGAAAAAGAAACTCCTGGTATATGGCTGTCTTGCCAAAAGGTTTGGAAATGAACTGAAACAGGAAATCCCTGAGATTGATATGCTTTGGGGAGTCGGAGAGGATGACGCGATCGTACGGTTTTGCGAGACGATTGCCGGACCGGGCATAATCCGCGGGAAGGAAGAACGGGCGTCGAAAAGGAGTTTAACCGATAAACCGTATGCTTATCTTAAGATTGCCGAAGGCTGCGACAGGGGATGCTCATACTGCGTGATACCCGGCATTAGAGGGGCGTTCAGGAGCAGGGAGGAAGAGGATATAATCAGCGAGGCAAAGGACCTCCTGCGCTCGGGAGTCCGGGAGTTGATTCTGATTGCTCAGGACATAACCTCTTACGGTAAGGAAAAAAAAGGGGCCGATCTGAGCAAACTCATAAAGAGGATTTCCTCCTTGAAGGGAGATTTCTGGATCCGGCTGCTCTATCTTTATCCAACGGCGATAAACAACAGCCTCATTGAGGTGATTGCTGCTGAAGAAAAAGTCTGCAAGTATATCGACATGCCTCTTCAGCATTCTGAAGACAGAATGCTTAAGCTGATGGGAAGGGGAGGGGGCAGGGCATACTATGAAAGACTTATCAGAAAGATCAGGGCGGGGATCCCAGGCGTTGCCATACGCACTACTTTTATTGTGGGCTTTCCGCAGGAAAGCGAGGAAGATATCCAAAACCTTGTTGCCTTTGTCAGAAAAATGAAATTTGACAGGCTGGGAGCCTTCATCTATTCAAAAGAGAAAGACACGGCGGCAAGCCGTTTGAAAGGCCAGATACCAAAGGGCGTGAAAAAGAGCAGATATGAGAGGCTTATGGAGACCCAGTCGGCGGTCTCACTCGCTAAAAATAAGGCCCTTGTGGGCGCTACTTTCAGGGCACTGGTGGATGAAGTCGACAATAGCGTGGCTATAGCGAGACTTTATTCTCAGGCTCCGGAAATAGACGGTGTGGTCATTATTGAGCGTGCGGGGCTTGAAAGGGGCGCTTTCGTCAATGTCAAAATAACGAAGGCGTTTGACTATGACCTCAAAGGGGAGGTTGTCAGATGAAAAAGTTCCCTTATCTCCACCTTGTTCTATTTCTTCTGACCTTTCTTTCAACACTTACCGTGGGCGCTCTGAGTGAGGGCGTCGATATCATGAAGGACCCGGCTAAAATTTATCGCGGCCTTCCTTTTTCGGTTACGCTTCTCATCATACTACTCGCGCATGAGTTTTCGCACTACCTCGCTTCAAAGAGGCACGGGGTGGAAGCGACATTGCCGTTCTTTATTCCGGCGCCGACCCTCTTTGGAACATTGGGGGCTTTTATCAAGATGAAGTCGCCGATAAACACTCGAAATGCGCTCATGGATATCGGCGCGGCCGGGCCCATAGCGGGTTTCGTCGTGGCTTTAGTCGCTACGATCATCGGACTCTTCTTCTCGAAGATAGTGCCGGTGCAGAAGGTGGAGGGCATGATCACTCTTGGGGATTCATTGCTTTTTAAGGGTCTCTCAAGGATGATCTTGGGCGGTGTACCGGAGGGACACGACGTTATTTTGCATCCGGTGGCCTTTGCGGGGTGGATAGGTTTTTTTGTGACAGCGTTGAACTTAATTCCGATAGGTCAGCTTGACGGCGGACATATCGTCTATGCCCTCATAGGCGAGCGGCATGCCAAGCTATCAAAAGTCTTGATTGGGGTCATGCTCATCCTGGGGCTTCTTCTGTGGGAAGGATGGCTGGTATGGGCTGCTCTTTTGATTATTCTTGGTTCGAAACACCCTCCGATTATATATGCTGAGATCCCCCTTGATGAAAAAAGAAGGAGGATCGGATGGTGCGCGGTTGCGATCTTTGTTCTTACGTTCATTCCCGTACCGATTACGATTATCTGATCCCCTGCTTTGTTTGACTGTCTTTGCTTTTTTAGCTGTCACCCCCGCTTGTCGGGAGTCCCGCTGAAGAAGGATTCCGGACAAGCCAGAATGACACTATTGAAGGCGGGCTAACTTTCGGACTGATCAATGCGACCAGGCTCCCTGGCAATGAAAATGCGAGGAGTGCGAGAGAGTGCACAGCACTCCCTCGCCTAAATTAAGTTAGAATCTCCAGGTAAATCCTAATTCGATGCTGTCTTCGCTGAGCGTCGACTTAAGGCTGACAGGCACAGGAGACGTTGGTGTCGTTCCGCTTTCACTGATAGAATGCTCAAAGGCATGAGTATAACCTGCGTTGAGGGCGAACTTATTCGAAAACTCATACCCAATGCCGAAGGTGATATGCTGTTCTGCCACTGCAGGGAACCCTATTATCCTGAAAGTCTCATAGTAGTAAGTAGGGAACGGAATGCCCTGCACAAAAGTTGTAGGCGGATTCTGTGTGCCGTTGAATCCGACAAAGTTGTCATGTTCCCTTACCGGGTTGTTTGCATAGTTGTAGCCGGCGCGAAGCGCAACCTGCTTCGTCGGTTTGTATTGTACACCTAAAGCAAACACCCACTGGTCCTTCCAGTCGAAATCGGAATATCCCGTTGCGGCCCCCCAGTTTATCCAGCGGCCGTTTACTTCTATCAATAATGCGTTCTTAATCGGCTCAACTGAAATACCGACGCCGACCTGTTGAGGCGACTGGAGTTTCAGGTCTTTAGATCCCTCGGGCGTACCCACTACATTTTGATGATCGACTGTTTGCGGTGTTATGTACGTTGCGCCGAGCGTTATCATGTCTGATGCTTTATAAATGGCGCCCAACTGTGCGCCGAAGCCGTAGTTAGAAGACGACCCGTTTCTCAGATCGAGATTTGAGTAATCAATATGGACACCCAATCCGAGAGACAGATTGTTATTGACCTGGTAGGAGATGGAGGGGGAAAATTTCATAACCTGCAATTGGGTGTATGCGCCCTGCACCAGGGGAAAAGCCCCGCCACTGCCGGGCAGCGCTGAAGTGTCAAGAGCAGAGTCTCTATAGTCCACACCGAGACCGGATACGCCGTAAGCTGCAAGACCGAATCTCCAGTTGTTTGTGATTGGCACGGAAAGGCCGATGGCGGGTATTGCGTAGACCTTCCTGGCACTGTCCGCACTAATGACGTTGCCATCGCTCGTTGTTACCGTGGCGTCTACCTTAGGCATAAACAGAGTCCCGCCAAAGTTAATCTCTGACCCAGGGCAATAAGGTCCGAAGCACATTGCTGCAGGGTTTGCAAAGACCGCGCTGATTGCGTCCTGTGGCGCTGCGACTCCGACGCCGCCCATTGCCCGCGCTATGGGCCCGATTGCCATAAGATTGTCACCGTTTGTGGCAAAGGAAATGCCGC
>JBAIXS010000151.1:0-3475 GCA_037916395.1 Candidatus Sulfobium mesophilum | reverse complement strand
CCGGCAAGAAAGAAGGCCCCTTCAAAGTCGGAGAGAAATTCTGCGGTGCGATTGTCGGCCCGGACGGTCATGTCTATTTCGAGGACATGGCAAACGGTAACGTATACGTCTGGGATGCAAAGACGCTGAAGACTGTTGACAAGATGCCCGTAGGAAAGGCTGTCTGCGGCATACAGTGGACAAAAAATGCTGAGAAGGCGTATATAACCGATATGCCAACCGGCGTTGTATATGTCTACGACTGGAAAAAGAAGAAAGAGATAAAGCAGATCACAAGCCCCGAGATGACCTTCATCCACCAGGCCAGGATGACCCCTGACGGCAAATATCTCTGGGTCAGCGCTCCGAACGAGTTTGATCCGGGACTTAAGCCGGGAACGCACAAGAGCCAGGTGATCATCATCGACACGAAGACCGATGAAATCGTAAAGCGCATTGTGCTTCCGGACAACATCAGGCCGCACGATTTTGCTTTCACGAAAGACGGCAAATATGCTTTCCTCTCTTCGAGGACATACGCCGACGACAGCTCACTCAATGTTGTCGACATGAAGACATTTGACATTGTCGAAAGCGTATCGGCATGCGCGGGATGCCATAAGAAAGCCGGAGTTGAGGTAAAGATCGACAAGGGATCGCCACTTCTTTGCGGTATTGAAATAGACTGGCACGCTTCAAAGTAAGAGACTCGAAAATCTCAAAAGGCCGGGCAGATGTCCGCCCGGCCTTTTTCTTTGCACTTCTTTGTCAGTGGGAAGGTTTTGCAGAAGCAATACTGCTAAGATTTGTCATTCCCCGACTTGATCGGGGAATCTAGACTATCCTCTGGATACTCCGGTCAAGCCGGAGTATGACAGCATAAAGAAATATATATTGACCCAAAATCCCTTTTTTGTTTTATTAGACATTTAACTTTGCCCAATTTATAATAAACACACTATGAAACCAATCAAGATATCAGGTCTGGCATTAAGAAATCTAAGACGCAAGTTTGTCCGCACGGCCGTCTTACTTCTTCTTGTTGCCGTAGTCACAGGCACCCTTCTGGGGGCTACCATATTTATAAGCGGCATGAGAAATGCGCTCAGGATAGGCACCTACAGGCTGGGGGCGGACGTCCTGGTCGTGCCGGAAAAAAACGAGGCCCAGGCCAAGGCAGCGCTTCTTTCGGGAGAGCCCACGAGCTTTTTCATGGACCGGAGCGTTTACGAATCTGTTAAGAAAATAGAAGGGGTAAAGCGCGCCTCTCCACAGCTTTTCATTAAGCCCGCGTCTTTTACCTGCTGTTATAACGTAGAGGCTTTTTTGGTGGCCTTCGACCCGGAAAGCGATTTTACCGTAACCCCATGGCTTCAGAAGAACCTGAAGAAGCCTCTTGTCGGCAACGATGTGATTACCGGCAGTTCGCTGCCTGTCATCAAAGGAGACTCTCTCCCATTTTTCGGAACCTTGTTCAACGTAGTAGGCACGATGGAGCCCACCGGTATGAAATTCTTTGACCAGTCTGTTTTTATGACGATGGATGCTGCTTACGCCATGGCTGCCAACTCGAAGACCAAGTCCATGCAGCCGATAGATATTGACTCTAGCAAGATATCGGCGGTCATGGTCCAGGTGCAGGAAAATTTTACCCCCGACAGAGTCGCCATAAGAATTGAGCATGACATCAGCGGTGTTAAAGCCATAGCCTCTGATGAAGTCGTCAGCAACGTCAGGCGGCAGCTGGGTGGCCTGCTGAAGGGCATACTTGGAATAAGCGCATTATTGTGGGTAATCTCGCTTCTTATGATGGGCTTCGCGTTTTACATGATCGTCAACGAGAGACAGCGGGAGCTCGGTCTTCTGCGGGCTATGGGTGCAAAGAGGGCGCAGATATTCTCGCTTATAGTAACGGAGGCTGTCCTTATCTCGATTACGGGCGGCATTTTTGGCGTTGCAATCGGCTTTTCACTGCTGCTTACCTTTAAGGACATGATAATAAAGAGCCTGAAGCTGCCTTATCTGTTGCCTTCGGGAGTCATGCTCACCGAACTTGTTATCGGTGCCGTCTTGTTTGCCATTGTAACCGGACTTCTTTCATCCTTGCTGCCTGCTGCCTCTGCCAGCAGGATGGAGCCTTACGAGGCAATACGGAAGGGCGAATAGAGGAGGATAAGTGAGTACAAAAAAAACCATATCTTTTATGATGGCGGCAATATTGCTGACGGCTCCGGCTTTTATCTCGTGCAAGAAGGCTCAGGAGCAGCCCGAACCTAAGGCCGGCCCTGCGATAAATCCTTATTCCAACGAATCTACGTTTGACGAGGTGCAGAGGAAACTTAAAGAGAAGCCCGACGACGTAGACCTGCTTTATCACCTTGCCGACCTTTATGACCGCAACTCCCAGTACAAAGAGGCGATAGAAACATACAAAAAAGTGATCAAACTGAAGCCGGATCTGGGATACGCATATCTTAAGATGGCGACGGCCTATGACCGGATAAATAACCCGGCGGAGGCGATCAGCAGCTTCCGGGAGGCGATCAGATACATGCCCAATAATCCTACGCTCTACAATAATATGGGCGTCGCTTACGGCAAACTTGGAAAATACGCAGAAGAAGTGGAATCCCTGAAGAAGGCCATTAAAATCAGGCCCAATTATTCTTCCGCCAGGTACAATCTTGGAATGACCTATCTTAAGATGAAGAATAAGAAAGCCGCGACAAAGGAATATGAGGCATTAAAGGAGTTTGACGAAGGCGCGGCAGCCAATTTGCTCAAGGAAATCGAACGCGCATCTTAACTGGTGCTGGAGGAGAATTGATAGAGGTTAGAAACATTGTCAAGACTTACACCATAGACGGCCAGACATTTAAGGCAGTGGACGGTGTCTCTTTTTCCATAAAGAAAGGAGAGGTGCTATCGATAATAGGCCACTCCGGAAGCGGAAAAACGACTCTTTTGAGTCTCATCGGAGGGCTGACCAGACCTAACTCGGGGGAAGTCGTCATCGGAGGCACCGATATCTGGGCGATGGAGGACAACAGCCTGTCCGAATTCAGGAACAGAAAGATAAGCTTTATTTATCAGTTTGCAAGTCTCATCCCCACTCTGACTTCTCTCGAAAACATTATGCTGCCCACGGCCTTCGGTCATTACGGCGCGGATATCGAAGAATACGCCAGGGAACTTCTCAAGTTGGTGGGCCTTGAGAACAAGACAAACTCCTACCCTTCGCACCTTTCGGGCGGCCAGCAGAGAAGAGTAGCTATTGCGCGGGCATTCATAAACCGGCCTGAGATAGTGCTGGCAGACGAACCCACAGGCGACCTTGATGAGGATACAGAAGAGGAGGTTATCAGGCTTTTTACCAGGATGAACAGTGAACAGCAAGTGACCTTTATAATCGTAACCCACAACAAGGACATCGCTGCAAAGACTCAGAGACAGCTCACGATGAGCAATGGTGTTGTAAGTGAACTGGTCAAATGAA
>JBAIXS010000150.1:0-1544 GCA_037916395.1 Candidatus Sulfobium mesophilum | reverse complement strand
CCGTGGCGTGGCGGTTCATGCGGGCAGATCCGATGAGGAGGTAACATGATTTTCATTGCAGGTGCAACGGGGTTTGTGGGCGGACATCTGGTGGATGACCTGCTTTCGCGCGGGCATAAAGTGAGGTGTCTGGTTCGTGCCGATAAAAAGGCAAGTCCGTTGTCTGCAAAAGGGGCTGAAGTCATCAGGGGCGATATAACTTCACCCGAAACGATAAGCGGCATGCTTGGACCGGATGATCTGGTTGTCCACCTCGTAGGGATTATCGAAGAAAGGGGCAATGCAACATTCAGGTCCGTGCATGTTGAAGGGACCGCCAACCTCGTCTCGGAAGCCAGACGCGCGGGGGTCAAACACTTCTTTTATCAGTCTGCTCTCGGTGCTGCGAAGGGTTCCTGGTCAGGGTACCTAAATACTAAGGCAGAGGCGGAGGAGATTGTGAAGCAGAGCGGGCTAAAATATACAATATTCAGGCCTTCTCTGATAATAGGACCGTGGGACGGCTTTACGAAAAAGGTGCTTGATATGATCAAGCTCTCCCCTGTAGTGCCTATTCCAGGTAGTGGGAGCGCGAAATTCCAGCCTGTCTACATCAAAGACTGGCTCAGGTGCATCAATATGGTCATCGACAATCCAGCCAGATTCCTTAACACTTTTGACATCGGCGGGCCTGAACACCTTACCTATCGGGAGATTCTTGAGGCCTTTGCGAAATCCGCCGGGAGAGAGAAGTCGGTCATTAACATCCCGATGGGTTTGATGAAGATATCGACCGTTTTTCTGGGGGCTGTTCTGTCCTCGCCACCGGTAACGCTGGACCAGCTGCGGCTTCTTGAGTCTGACAATATCTGCGACATCCGGGCGATTGAAAAGAATTTCGGATTTATGCCCATGAAACTCGGAGACGCGCTGCGAGAATTTATTAAAGGGTAAAGACTAGGGGCGAAAAATTTTCGCCCCTGCTATTTTTTCACAACAAGCACGTCACATTCAGCATGGTCTACGATCTTTGAAGATACGCTTCCCAGGAGAAACCTCTGCGCGCCATGTCTGCCGTGGGAGCCGGTAATGATCACGTCCGCCCTTATTTTTTCCGCAGTCTTAAGAATCTCATCAGCGGGGTCACCCTGCTCAATAACAGTCTTCAGGGATTTTAAATGCTTAGACTTCGCCTTTATTTTTTCCATCATTTCCCTGGTCTCTTTTGTCATGGTATCCAGGATTCTGGTCCTGTCCACCTCCATGAGTTCAGTGAGGTAGAGTTCAGGGATTACCGACAGTACGGTAAGGGATGAACCGAAGGTTTCGGCAATCTGAAACGCTTTTTTTAGCGCCTTTTCTGAGGACTTTGAACCATCATGCGCCATAAGAATTCTCTTCATAGCTCCTCCTTTTTACTAATTCTACCAGATAAGGCCGCATCTTTCTTTATCTTTTCGCAAAAAAAGATTAAAATAACAGATTCGTTTGCTTGGAAAGGAGAAGACCCAATGGCAAGAAAGGACTATTATTTTACTTCTGAATCGGTCACGGAAGGTCATCCC
>JBAIXS010000149.1:0-2207 GCA_037916395.1 Candidatus Sulfobium mesophilum | reverse complement strand
GCCGCAGAAGCAGGTAAAGGGAGCAGGCGCTGCCGAGGGCGACATGGATATCGTTGCCGCGGAAGGGATTTACGGCAAGTATGATTTCATCCCGGGCGACAAAGCCATATTCTTCGATGATTTTAGCGATACTGACGTAGGAGAATTCCCCGTCAAATGGTCGCTGAAAGGCCCTCACGGAGGGGGCAATACCGTGGAGGTAGTCGATTACAAAGGCAGGAGATTCCTCCGTTCGGTGCCGCCCTCCTCTAAGGACGAGGGGCTTGCATCTTCGGCTTTATATATTAGGTTGAATACTAAGGGGGACATGCCTGCAAAACTCACAGTGGAGTTCGATGCCGTGCTTGGAAAACCGAGGGGGTATCAAAATCAGTACTACCTGCTTATGTATGACGAAAATGGATGGCCGGCTCACATGCCGGGGTCGATCTACATTTCGGGTGACAAGGGCCAGTCGCAGAATACGACGACTTCTATAAGCAAGGATGACGGCAAGGTGCATCGCATTGCCGTCAGCGTCAACGGGACATTTGTAAAGGCATACGTAGACAATCAACGGGTTGTAAACGATCCTGACGCTATAACAAGACCCATCAAGTATATAGGCATTCATATGCATGCCAATCACGGCTATTCAGATACCGTAATGTTTACGAATTTCAGGGTGGCTGAAGGTGGAAAGGACATTAAGTCGGCGCTAAATACAGAAGGCAAAATCGTAACGCACGGCATACTTTTCGATACGGGGTCCGATAAGATCAAGCCTGAATCGCTTCCAACACTTAAGAAAATTCTGGCCATTTTGGAAGAATCGCCCAGTCTGAAATTTTCCATAGAAGGCCATACGGATAATCAGGGAACGAAAGGGCTTAATCAGCCGTTATCGGAGAGGCGGGCAAAGGCGGTTGAATCATGGCTGACCGGCAAGGGGATTTCTTCAGGCAGGCTGCAGTCCAGGGGATGGGGAGATGCGAAGCCCATAGAAAGCAACGATACACCCGAGGGAAGAGCAAATAACAGAAGGGTGGAATTCATAAAGACAGGGTAAATCCCTCCCTTATTGCAAGTCTGTTTTTCCCTGACCCGTAGCTGAAGGAGAAGCGCTTCTTGCATTGCTCTCTTCGAGCTGCCTGACCTTTTTTTTCTGCTCCCGCAGATCAAGACTCTTTCTTAACATAGTGGGGATGGAAATAAGCAGGCCCGCAAGCAAGCCCAGGGCAAACACCGTTATTAAGATCAAGGCAAGAGAACCATCATAATGCAGCGAAAGAAAGCTGACTGTCACGATGGCAGCGTTTTGCACAGCAAAAAGAACTATTGCTATCGCGATTAATAATGCCAGTACAATAAAAAATTGCATGGAAATATCCTCACAGGGTTTTGGTGATTATATCACAATGAAGAATGAAATCGCAGAAACTCCACACAGGTAATATAATATGAAAAACGCATTGACTGGGGCGTGTATTTTTTGCTTTACTATCGGATAAAAGCTCGGTTATCAGCGCCGGATGGGCGGTTAGCTCAGTTGGGAGAGCGCCACGTTCGCAACGTGGAAGTCGAGGGTTCGAATCCCTTACCGTCCACCATTTCCCCTCATGTAGTCAATATTAGAGAAAACGCTTTATTGTAAGCGCCGCTTATGAAGAGAAAAAATCTCAAAAAAAGTATTGTCATCGGCTCAATCATCTGCCTGGTCACTGCAATTATATTCCTTCATCTCGGAGACTACCTCACCCTTTCCTATATAAAAGAATCCCTGCAGAGGTTTTCACTTCTTTATTCCCAACACCCCCTACCCATGATAGCTTCCTATATGGGCATATACATCGTCGTAACTGTTTTGTCTGTGCCCGGAGCAGCCATAATGACGCTGGCGGGCGGCGCGCTCTTTGGACTGTATACAGGGACGCTGATTGTTTCATTCGCCAGCAGTATAGGCGCAACCATGGCCTGTTTTGTCGCGCGGTTTCTGCTTCGCGACTGGGTAGAGGCGAGGTTTGAGAGCAAGCTTGCCAAAATAAATCAGGGTATTGAGCGTGAAGGCGCCTTCTATCTTTTTACTTTGCGCCTCATTCCGGTCTTTCCTTTTTGGCTCATAAACCTCCTCATGGGACTAACTGCCATGCCTCTAAGGACTTTCTATTGGGTATCGCAGGCCGGTATGTTGCCTGCAACGGTAGTCTATGTCAATGCGGGGAAAGAAC
>JBAIXS010000148.1:0-1875 GCA_037916395.1 Candidatus Sulfobium mesophilum | reverse complement strand
TCATGATATTTCCACTTCCCGTAGTTCTTCTTGACCACGGGCGGCAGAAACTGCTCAAAATGGGGCGGTCCTATGTCTGTTTTTCTCTGTGGTAATGCCATTTTATATCCTCCTCAATATATAAAGTTAAAACTTGAATTTGCCGGTCTTCTTTTCTTCGGCTTCCTTAGCCTTGTAAGAAGCGATGTCTTCCTCGGTGTAGAACATGAACGGATCTTTCCTCGGCTCTTTGATCTGCTGAGGCATAGGCGGAACGCCGATCGCTTCGAGGAACGACCTCATCCCTTTCATCTCGATGACTTCACCGATCCTCTCTCTCGGCTTCGCGTTCTCATCCCACCAGTCCCAGATCTTTCTGATGAGTTCTTTCAACTCAGTGTAGGGCTCTTCGATCTTTATGAACGGTACGATGACCCAGGAGAGCAGCGAGCCTACAACTATCGGCGCCTTACTGCCGATACAGATCGTGGCGCCTCTTTCCTTGCCGGGTCTCAGGGCCTTTGTCATCTTGGAGATACAGTGCATGCAGCGGTTGCACTCTGCATTGTTGATCTTCAGTTCCTTGCCGTCGTAACTCATGCAGCGGGTGGGGCACATATTGATGATTTCGGCGTTGATATCCATCTTCGACGAGTAGTTCTTCACTTCGGCCTGGTCGATCTGGATGTCGCCTTTCCATGTTCCGATGATAGACATGTCGGCCCTCGCAATCGACGCAACGCAGTCGCAGGCACAGCCTGCCGCCTTTATCTTGAACTTGTAAGAGAAGGTCGGCCTGTGCATCTCATCCTGGAATTCCTGGGTAAGGGCATAGTTGAGACCGAGCGTGTCGTACATCGTCCATTCGCAGCGACCCGGACCTACGCAGCAACTCGGGGTCCTCAGCGCCGAACCGGAGCTGCCGAGGTCCCATCCACGGGAGGAATATTCCGCAAATATTGCCTCAAGAGCATCTGTCTTAGTGCCGAGCAGAACTAGGTCACCGGTTGAGCCATGTACGTTTGTCAGTCCGCTTCCATATTTGTCCCAGATGTCACAGATTTCTTTTAATGCCTTACTAGTGTAAAAAAACCCGCTCGGCTGGTTAAGTCTCACCGTGTGAAAATGCGCCACACCGGGGAACTCGTCGCCTATCTCAGAATATCTGCCGATGACTCCGCCTCCATAACCGAGGACACCGACTATGCCACCGTGCTTCCAGTAACCCATTTTGGTTGTGTAACACTTTTCGAGGTGGCCAACTGCATCGTTTGCCATCTCATTGGTCTTTCCGGCTTTCTTCATCTCCGTGATGAAGCTTGGCCAGGGACCCTTTTCCAGCTGATCGATCAATGGCGTATTGTACTTCTTCATCTAAATCCTCCTTCTATGGTGATTTTTATTCATAGCCTTGATTAATACGAAAATGCAGGCGCTACACAGATTAAAACACCTTTTATATAATGGTCAAATAAAATAAATTAATCTACTAATTATGATTATTTATTTATCTGGTATTGAAAATATTATACGCAGCAAAAAGGGCCATATCTGGCGATGTTATGCCCTTTTATATTTACTTTCACCCCTGTCTAGGTGCTATACTTATCGAGTTTTGAGACTTAGCCCAGCATCATAACACGGAGAAAAATATGCGAAGACTGCTTTTTATAATAATGTTTGTCGTTTTCATATCAGGGACGGTCAGTGCCGAGGGGTTGCCCCTTGTCAACAAGATAAGCATAGCCGGGCTGAAACGAACAGAAGAGGGGGCTATAAAAGCAAAGATATCCCAAAAAATAGGCGAACCGGTCTCACAGGACAAGATAAATGAAGATATCAAGGCTATTTTCAAAATGGGGTATTTCGACGATGTTAAAGTCGAGATAGAGCCTT
>JBAIXS010000147.1:0-2012 GCA_037916395.1 Candidatus Sulfobium mesophilum | reverse complement strand
TCGGCGCAGATGCAAAGGCAAGTAAGATCCTGAATTCGCTGGGGGTAAAGTCAACAGGAATGCCGTTTTTCACTACTTCATATTTTTGCTCATCAATGCAGAGCGATTCCTTATTAAAGCTCATCCTCGGCAAAACCTCATTACTCCCCTGCGTGCCCATTCTCTTTAGGACCGCTTTTACCCTATATACCATCTCCCGCGGGTTGAAAGGCTTCGTTATGTAGTCGTCAACCCCGAGTGCGAACCCCTTGATTCTCTCCTCAGGAGCCGACTTTGCCGTCAACATTATAACCGGGACGTCCCCAAAGTCCTTGATTCCCTGAAAGACTTTTTCGCCGCTCATATCAGGAAGCATAAGGTCGAGGATCACGGCCGCAGGCAGATTCCTCGATGCAAGGTCTATAGCATCGCGACCCTTCTCCGAAACGGTTACTTTGTATCCGGCCTGCTCAAGGTATACACTTACGACCCTCGCTATCTTCCTATCGTCTTCTACCAGAAGGATATTACTTTTCATACTTTATCCTAGCTAAACTAGAAATATTATTTCAAACACCGAAGGACAGAGTGCACGAGCGCTTTGATGACTCTTCACAAAATGTTCAAGATTCCTTTATAAATCGTTTATATTGTCCGGCTACACTGATTCATAGAGTAAATGAGAGACGAACCAAAACAGGAAAGAAAGGAGAAAAGCAACATGAAAAAAGTACTATTCATTTTAGTAGGTGTGCTGGGCGTACTGTCTGTTGCGGCATTTATGCCTAAGACATCGTATGCCTTCGACCCCTATCTAATCAGGCCGGTAGACAATATCGTCACCCTGGCTCCGTCAGAATCGATGCCTGTCGATACTACTGGCGCAAAATTCGTGGCCACGCCATCCTATCACGAATCGGATGTGTCTGAATCTCGGAAGTTCGATGCCACCGTCCCAAAGTTCGTGGCCACGCCATCCTATCACTCTCTGGATGTTTCTGAATCTCAGCCCAGGCCGATCGACGCCGGCATCAGTGCTTCAAAGGCGACTGCAGCGACTCCAAAAAAGTGTGTCGGCTGCTGAAGGGCAAGAGAACAACTCAACTCGGTGAGAAAAAGAACAAGATGATCAAACTTTTTGGTTCGCCTCTCATTTTTCAAGCCGAGCTTTTTCTGCCTTCTAGCGGGCCTCGCAGTTATGACAGCTGCGTGCTACCCAATATGAACTGATGCATTCACAACTTAAAGGAGCCGGAGTGATGAAGATTCTTGTTGTAGTTATACCACTGCTTTTAGTATTTCTTTCTGCTGGAGCACAGGCTGCACAAAAGCAGGGTGTGACTCCGAGGGATGAGTCTCTCCGCAAGGGAGAGACAAGGGCGACCCTTAATCCAGGGCAGTTCACAGACGCACGTGTGAAAGAGGCTTACAAGGTGGCAAGAGAAATCCCGTGGGTTCTTGACAGTATCTACTGCTTTTGCATGTGCGAGGAATCACCTGCTTTTAGACATAAAAGCCTACTGAGCTGCTATGTCGATAAGCATGCTTCGGTGTGAGATATTTGCCTTGGGGAGGCCCTGCGGGCTTCCGAGCTATACAAAAAAGGCTATCCCTTGAAGAAAATCAAGGAAATGGTCGAGAGAGAATATAAACATTAAATTGAGGCTTATTGCAAGCCCCAAAAAAGGAGATAGAAATGAAAAAAATAGCGATTCTTCCAATCATCCTGCTTCTCATGGCAGGTATAACCTATGCAAAAAACTATGAAGTAACAAAAAAGGCCGGTGACTATACCATATTTGTATCAATCGACAGGAATCCACTCGTCGTCGGTGACAATAATATCGCAATTGCAGTCAAAGACGCATCAGGAAAAGACGTTTCCGACGCCAAGGTAAAAGTCGAATATTCCATGCCCGCCATGCCGGGGATGCCGGCAATGAATTACAAGACGGATGCGACACCGAAGGGGACTGCATATCAGGCCAAGATGAAGCTCGGCATGCCCGGTTCCTGGAATGTCGCTGTCAAAA
>JBAIXS010000146.1:0-5901 GCA_037916395.1 Candidatus Sulfobium mesophilum | reverse complement strand
TGCCCCGGGACAAAGAGGCGCTTTCATCAGCTTTGATAGAGCTATCGGGGGAAAAGGAGACGGCAGTGACTCACTCCCGCACTCTTGATTCGCACATGGCAGCAGTCCGTCAGTTCAAGACGAGGGAGACTCTGAGGATCACGCTCAGGGACCTGCTTAGGAAGGCCGACCTGGTAGACGTCATGTATGAGCTTAGCTTGCTTGCCGACGTGGTTATAGGGCATTCTCTTTCACTCGTGAGAGACTCGCTGAGGGCAACTCATGGAGCGCCTCAGTCTGATGCCTTTTCTGTTATCGCGCTTGGCAAACTCGGCGGGGAGGAACTGAACTTCAGTTCGGATGTTGACCTGATCTTTGTGTATGGCACTGAAGAGGGGGAGACGAGCGGCGTCCTGACATCCCAGGGGGTGAAGGTAAACAAGCTCAGTAGTCATGAGTATTATTGTAAGACAGGCGAAGCGCTGACGCGTTTTCTGTCGCTTAACACAAGCGACGGCTTTGCCTACAGGGTCGACCTTAGGCTTAGACCGGAGGGACAAAGAGGCGATATCGCACTGGCCCTTCGAGGCTATGAGATGTATTACGAGTCCTGGGGCAGGGCATGGGAGCGCGCAATGCTTATAAGGGCAAGGCCGGCTGCGGGCGATGCCGAGCTGGGCGGAGGCTTTATGGAGATGATACGACCGTTTGTCTACAGGAAGTATCTTGATTACGGGGCGATAGATGAGATAAGCAGCCTTAAGACCAGGATAGATTCGACATTCAAAAAAGGAGATATAAAGAGAGGCCGTGGCGGGATACGGGAGGTGGAATTTTTCGCTCAGGCTCTGCAGCTTATATACGGGGGACGGGAGCCTATTTTAAGGGAGAGGAGCACACTGAAGGTGCTGCACAGGCTCCTTCAGAAGGCACTTATCGGACAGGAGGACTTCTTTGTCCTTTCAGATAATTATCGTTTTCTAAGGACGCTTGAACACAGACTCCAGCAGCTGAACAACCTGCAGACCCACACATTGCCCTCAGGTGAAGCTGAGCTTGAGGCGCTGGGGCGGAAGATGGGATTCAACGATGCAAAGGATTTTCTCTCGGAACTGGGCGGCCGCAGGGCAAAGGTCAGGGGAATATACGATTCTCTCTTTTCAGGGCGAAAAGAGGAGCCTATGATGAGCGGGACCTTTTTTGATGAAGAGACTTCCGATGCCGAGTTGAGGGAGTATCTTGCTGCTACAGGACTTAAAGACGTTGACAAGGCGGTCCGGAATGTCAGATCAATACAGGACAGCATTTTTACGTTTCAAACGCTACGGGGAAGAAGGTTGCTTGGCAATATACTGCCGCTGTTCATCGATTCCGCGTTAAAATCGGCTTCGCCTGATATGGCGCTTAATTATCTTCAGTCCTTCGCAAGCCTTCTGAGCGCAAATGAATCATACCTCGAGATATTCAACCAGGAAAGGCGGCTGATCGGCATGCTCACCTATGTCTTTTCACAATCGGAATATCTTTCAAAAATGCTGCTTGGAAGGCCCCAGTATCTTGAGATGATAGGGTGGAAAGAGAGAGCCGGCAAGCCCCTTAGGGTATTAAAGGAAGAAATAGGCCATGTCATTTCTGAAGGCAGATCGGTGCAGGACGCTGCAAGGCTCGAAAAGCAAACCGAGGAAATAAGGCTTGGAATGCTTTTTTTGCAGAGAAAAACCGGCGTTAACGAAGTAGTCAGGGGTCTCTCCAAGACGGCGGAGGCGATATTGTCCATCTGCACGGAACACGTCAACGAAGGCGCCAGTGATCTGGCAGTCATCGGCCTTGGCAAACTGGGCGGACGGGAGATTACATTCGGCTCTGACCTCGACGTCATATTCGTTAACGCAGACGAGCCGGATGAGGCAGCAACCAGGATGGCCGAGAAACTTCTCAGGATGCTCATCTCCTACACTAAAGAGGGGATTGCATATCGGATTGATACAAGGCTCAGGCCCGAGGGTGAAAAAGGCGTTCTGGTTTCATCACTTGACAGCTTCGAAAAATACTATGCCAAGGCTGCGGCCTTCTGGGAATTCCAGGCTCTTTTGAAGGCGAGGCCCGTGGCTGGAAACATCAGGACGGCATTGTCATTCATGTCGTTGGCGAGGGAAACTTTGATATCAAGGGGAAGGGAGATATCCGCCTCCGATATCGTGCAGATGAGAGAGAGAATATTGAGGGAGCTTTCGAAGGAGGCACGCGGATATGACGTCAAGCTCGGTCCTGGCGGGATTGAAGACATTGAATTTACGACGCAGTATTTGCAGCTTGCTCATTGCGCAGATATGGAGAAACTTCTTGTGCAGGGAACGGTAAACGCTTTGGACAGGCTCCGCGCGGCAGCGATTATCCAGGGAGATGAGGCGGATTGGATGAAGGAGGCGTACCTTTTTTATCGCACTACGGAGAGTTTCTTGAGGCTAAGGGGGGAGAGCGTCATAAAGAGAGAAGAAGAGAGGTTGAAATACGTTTCAGAGTTTATGGGGTTCGAAAACAGCAGGGCCTTTGTGGACGCATTTGAGAAAAAAAGAGAACAGGTCAGAAACTTCAGAAACAGGTATCTCAGGGCGTCTTAGCCCTGTAAAGTTTCATCACCTCTTCCCGGGTAACGACCGCTTGGACCTTATGGCCCAGCGCCTCGATGTTTTCCCTGCCGCCCTCCTGCCTGTCCACGAGAGCTATCACTCCGACTATATTTAGTCCGGCCTCCCTGGCCTTGTTTATTGCCTCGATAGTGGACTTGCCTGTCGTGATGACATCGTCAACAATCACGACGCTGTCTCCGCTTTTTATGTTGCCTTCTATCCATTGCATTGTGCCGTGAGACTTTGCCGACTTCCTGACGACAAAGGCCTCGAAAGGTCTGCCCTTGATATAAGAGGTATAGGCCACGGCGTTTGCGATGGGGTCAGCCCCGAGCGTCAGACCGCCGATCCCTTTCGCATCAGAATCCTTTATCATCTCGAAGATGATGTTTCCTATGAGGTGCATCCCCTCCGGATGCAGCGTGACTGCCTTGCAGTTGAAATAATAATTGCTCATTCTGCCGGATACGAGTCTGAAGACAGGTTCTTCGCTGTATTTAAATGCCTTCTCAAGCACGAGTTCGATAAGCCGCTCTTTCACCTTCATAATTTTCCTTTCAGACGGATTCGGGTAACTATTATAACTTATATCGGATGGGCGGGGAAGACAGAAATAAAGGATGGAGCACCCTTTCATTGAAGGTGGTCAACAAGCAGCCCCAAGAAGAATTCCCGACGCCCCCGTACAAAGTACGGAGTTGCGAGAATGACAGAATGGGCGATCTTTGTGGAATTGTTGTCATTCCTGCTTGTCTGGAATCTTTCTTCCATGTAGCTATAAGTGAACCTTACAGGAGGGGCCTATACGATGCACGGCGGGCAGTCCTGCCCGCCGTATGACAAGGGCGAGTTACATTTCTCTGACTTCTATGCACTTATCGGGGCATACTTCAACGCAGCTCATACAGCCGACGCATTCTCCAGCCTGATAAGGGTCGGTCTTGCCGTTATCCCCCATCTGATATACGCCGACCGGGCAGATATTTACACATTCGCCGCAGCCGGTGCAGCAGTCAAAATTCACGTTGACAAGATACATCTGTTAACCTCCTCAGTAGATTGATATATTCTATCAGTTCTATAGCCAGAAAGTCGTTCAGTTTACGGATACGGCCTGGTTCGCCGCATCTAAGAGCCTTGGGGAGGGTTTAATCCACCGGTGTCACCACCGCCATTACTACAAACCTGCTTCCTTTGTCGGCCTTGAAGCCGTGGGGTACCAGCGGATCGCAAAGCACGCAGGTCTTCTCTCCTGCCTCTATCTCCTCTTCTCCAACCTTTACGGTCCCTTTGCCCTCAACAACGTACATCATAAGACGAAGCGGGGCCTTGTGCGGTGTGAGCTCCTGGCCAGGCTCAAGGCACATCAGGGCGATCCTCATCTCGGGCTTATCAGAGAGCATTTCCCTCCCAATCCTGTCGGGGTAGAATTTTATCTGTTTTTTCAGATCAAGAATTTCCATAATCACCTCCGTTGTTATGATCGATTATCCCATGGATGAACAGCGAATTGATATGATGAAGGTCATACGAAATCTTCCGCTCTTTCTCCTTCCCATGCTATCTTATGATATGTTTTATCTAAAGACCTTTCTCTTTATTTCTCTTACTCTTGCACTGGCTCCTATTTATATTCTAATACTCCTCGTTCTTTACCCCTGGCGCCTGAGCATCGGTCCGCGACTCGTTCGTTTGTATTCGATAATCTGTCTTTTGATCTACCGCGTTAAGATCGATAAGGTGCTTCATTACAAAAGATTTGCAAAAACTAAAAATGGGTTCCTCATTGTCGCAAACCATTCAAGCTTTCTCGATATCTTCGTTCTATCTTCGCTTTTCCAAACTGCATTTGTGAGCAAGGCTGAAGTTATGTATTACCCCATCATAGGGCAAATTGCATGGCTGATGGGCGTTGTTTTTTTTGACCGGAGATCGTCTAGGGAAAGACGGCGGGTGCTCAAGACAATCGCAAATAAGTATGAGGGCAGGACGATATCTGTATTCCCGCAGGGCACAACGGGCCGCATCAGCGATCGGCTTCCTTTTCAAAGAGGTATTTTCAGGGCGATAGAGCTTAACCCGGAGATGAGACTACTGCCTGTGACACTTAATTATAAAGAGGACCAAATGATTGCATGGCACAATCCTCAATCGCTTAAAGAAAATGCCATGAAGGTATGTGAGCAAAAGACAATCCATCTAACCGTGGATGTCCACAGGCCCGTCACAATCGAAGACTACCGCGGCAAGACGACCGCCGAGGTTTGCAAGATGGTCGAGGGCATTGTTTTGGGCCCTCTCCAAAATGATCATCCATGATTCCGGCAGAGGCTACTTCATCTATTTACGGCCCCAGTTACCATTGGCATCCTGGACCCACCAGCCCTTTTTTGCAGAAGCACTGCGGATCGCAGCAAAAAAGAAGTTCAGGAAGGGGCCTTCAACAGGTCAGGTGAAAGGCGCCGATGACCCTCCTGTCTTCAGGCTGAGTATTGAAGAGTTCGACCGCCTTTGCGGTCTTTGCTGCATGAGTCTTTATGCCCTTTGATTCAAGAAAGTCCATCGTCTCTTTCGGCACCTCCATCGCGCCCCAGTTGCCCGTGCCGATAATGACAATATCAGGGCCGGCTTTTATTATGTCGCCAAGGTCCTCCTTCTGAAGATAGTGTCCTTCCTTCCTCCACCATGAAGCGTCGACGCTTTCGGGATAGACGATGACGTCGGAGATATAGGTCTTGCCGTCGATAACCATCTTTCCAAATTTATAATCGTCGATATGCATTTGATTGCTTCCTGATAAAATAGTAGCACAAAAGTCTGCTGCCGCGAACTTCCCCTCATGGGGCTTCGCCCCATACCCTAGTTACCTTTCTTGAGCGCCCCAAGCAAGGTAACCCAAAGAATGGCGCCCTGACGAAAATTCTTTACGGTCTGCTCTGTCGGCCTCGGTAGATTTTAGGAACTCGCCTATATCGATAACGCCCCCTCCTATCTCCCCCTCTTACCTTAAGAGGGGGAAGGGGGAGTTACAAGGGGCTCAGACAGCCTAAAATCTTTCACCCTCGGCTTCTGTCGCATACCTAAATTTTCGAAGGGGAAAACACCCCCTCTTGGAAGTAGAGCGGTGGGTTGCTGTTATTGGCGCGGAGGGGGGAATCCACTTATTTCTCTTTCGTTTCGGTGTTTTTTCTGTTAGTATTCAGAATCTTGGTCTGGTGGTGCCTTGCTCTTCCAAGCAAGGCTATGACTCCGGAGGGGATATGTATCTATTTTTTGACACTGAAACAACCGG
>JBAIXS010000145.1:0-2209 GCA_037916395.1 Candidatus Sulfobium mesophilum | reverse complement strand
ATTATATCGCTGCCTGACCGCTCTGATACCCTTAATATCTCTGTCGATGGGTCCCCGACTTCAGAGAGGATTTCCACTTTTTTAAAGCTCTTGCCGAGGTAATCTCGGGCCTCCTCAATAATGCGTTTTGAGTTTGAGAAGGCCCTTTCTCTGGCACGAGTTTCAACCTCCAGGACATTTTCATTTAGTGTGGGATGAAATGTCTCTGGAATGTCCAGCGAAAATGGCGCGGAGATTACATTAAGAATACGTATTTCCGTATTGTCCGGAAAGGGAATTCTGGACAATAACTTCCCGGTTTCGGATGCATGGTCGGAGCCGTCGGTAGCGAAAAGTATTTTGATCCTGTCCGAATGTCCGCATCCTGGCGGTTTTATGACCAAAACCGGCTTTGGTGAATCGTGAGCTACCGATTTTGTTACGCTGCCGATGAAAAGTGACTCAATCCCCTTGATGCCTCTAGCCCCCATAACAATCAAATCAGCATTGGATGACACTGCCGCCTCTATAACGCGATGCTCAGGACTGCCTTCCTCGATGGCGATGCTTAACTTTGCCTTTACCGGCCTTAGAATATCAAGAGCTGCGTCAATGATCCTCGGCGCTATTTCCTGTTTAATTTCTTTCAGCGTTTCGTAATAATATTCTCTTTCGTAGTAAAGTGGATCCCAGAACATAACATGTAAAACGGTAATTTCATCGCCGGCAGAAAAGTTAAGATACGCAAGGGACCGCGCCGCCAGATGAGAGTATTGAGAGCCGTCTACTGCCAGTAAAATTCTCACATCAATAATGCCTCGCCAGAACCGCGTGTGAAAAAAAGCATAGGCAACCGCCTCTCCTTTGCGATCTGTTCCGATCGCGCAGTCCACTCATTAACAATTATAGTTTATCGCTAAAAAGTCACGTACGTAACTAATAACGCCACAAAAACGTCTGAATTTGCACCAAAAGATGAAGAGTCAATGCGCGCAGAGGTGACAAATAGTATCCAATTGGAGGAAAGTGCGCTACTATTTCAGTAGAATGTCCCTCGAAAAAGACGGCAAAGATGTCAAAGGAAAACATTTTGAAGACACAGAAGAAGGGCGTAACGAAGGAAAAAAGGTGCAGCGAATATGAAGGGTATACTGAAGATCGCATATAAGCTGTTAGTGAACGACAAGGGGAAGTTTGCTGCACTTCTGGTAGGGATAACCTTTGCCGTCTTTTTGATGGTGATGATGACATCGATGTTTGCGGGTATCCTTCACAGGTCGTCTTCCACTGTAATAAACATCGGGGCAAAGGTCTGGGTGATGGACCCTGCAGTCAATACCACAGCGAATAATATCCCGATGCCCGACTATATTCTCGATGCGGTAAGGAGCATAGACGGGGTCAAATACGCTGTGCCCCTGTATTCAGGAGGAGCCCTTGTTAAGCTCCGCAATGGTGTCTATCAATCGGTAACCGTCGTAGGACTGGATGACACCAGCCTGTATGGAAGACCACAGCTGATAGAGGGCAACATTGATGACATCTATGCAGAGAACGCATTCGTTGTTGTGAAGGATGCAGAATTCCAAAAGCTCGGCTCACCGGTGCGCGGTACGGAATTCGAGATAAACGACCACCGGGGGGTCATTGTGGGCATTGCCAAAGTCACGAGCAGCGGCTTGTTTGGGGTGCCGACCCTTTACACGACTTATAACAGAGCGGTTCAGTATATCCCCTCCATGAGATATACCGTCTCTTTCATTATGATTGAGCCCAAGAGCAGCGACGCTGTGCCATATATTAAAAAGCAGGTGGCATCGCTCGGTTATGAGGCATTGACAAAAGACGAATTCACCCAGAAAATCTCAAGTTTCTATAAATACCAGACAGGCCTTGGCATCAACCTGTTATTAATGACTGCAATAAGTTTTGTGCTTGGTCTGTCTATTTCCGGTCAGACTTTTTATACGTTTATCCTGGAGAACCTTGACAAGTTCGGGGCATTAAAGGCGATAGGGGCAAAAGGAAAAGAACTTGTGTATGTGATACTGTTCCAGGCGACATTTGCGGCCCTTACCGGCTATGGCCTGGGTGTCGGCGTCGCGTCCTTTTTGATAGCTATGGCAAAACTTAGATTGCCCAGCTATGCAGCAAGAATAACTTATGCAAATCTCGGATACGCTTTTATCATGGTGCTGATAATAGCCGGGTTTTCGGGCTATATCGGAAT
>JBAIXS010000144.1:0-3639 GCA_037916395.1 Candidatus Sulfobium mesophilum | reverse complement strand
TTAACAGCTCTTACTCGAAGGATGACGTCTTAAAGGCGTCGGATGTTGCTAAAGGGTTCAGTGCTTATGCCATCGACTACATGCCGGAGGCAGGGGTAAATCCTTTTCTCAGGCAATTTGCAGAAGGGAACCAGGGCGAAATATGGAAGGCAGAGTCAGAGTCGAACTTTGTTCAGATATTCCAGAGCGTAGCATCTAAGATGCAGTACTATTATATCCTCAGCTACCTTTTCCCTACTACGGGGAGCCTTTCAGTTGCACCATCTAGCCTGACCATCGATGAGGTCGAAAATTTCGATGCCTCACAGCCGGCCGGTGCTCTGCTCGTCAGCCGGATTGACAGCACGTCGTTGGCGCTAAAGCCGGTAGTTGACACGGTCTACGGCATCGCACGATGGAAGGCAACTCTGGCCAACAATAACGGGACTCTTGTTGAGCAGGCGGGGGAGGGGGAGCCAGGCGCCGAGATTATCATTCCCCTTAAAACAGAAGACCTGGGCAGGCTGGCTACAGGCGGTGACATCAGGGCTACCATGGAGGTGCAGGATCGCAAGGAACAGACCATTACCTTATCGTCAGCCCAGTCCGTTAAGATAGACCGCACCAGGACCTCGGGGAGCCTCACAATTGATCCGGCCAGCCTGACGATCGAAGAGATAAAGACGATTGACTCTTCGCCGATGCTGGGATACATCTATTTCGCAGAGGGGTCCAGCGAGATCCCTGCATATTACGTCCGCCTTGCCGGGGCAAACGAGGCTGCAGTGTTTGACGAACAGCGCTTCAGGCACGCGCTGGAAAAGCACCGCCAGGTGTTAAACATAATAGGCAAAAGGCTGGCTTCCCGGCCGGAAGCCACCATTACGATAGTTGGATGCAATTCTGACACGGGTGTCGAAAAGAACAAGAAAAAGCTTTCTGCAGCACGTGCCACTGAAGTAAGGGATTACCTGCAGACAGTTTGGAACATAGCTCCCGAGCGCATGCGGATTGAGGCCCGCAACCTGCCTGCCAAGCCAAGCACACGCCATATTAAGGAGGGACAGGCCGAAAACCGGCGAGTTGAAATCCAATCCAATGATATGGATATTCTCGCTCCGATTCGCAGCACCTACTTTGCCACAAAAATCGATGCCTCTGCTTTGACCCTCCGTCCGGCTGTGAATGCGCCATACGGTGTTGGGCGGTGGAGGGCATCTGCGGCAAACAGCAAAGAGACCTTGGGAGAACTCGTTGGCGAGGGAGCACCTCCTTCAGAAGTCTCTATGTCTTTGAAGACGGACAACCTCAATGAGATGGCTGCTGCGGGTGACATCAAGGTCAGAATGACGGTCGAGGACCGAAAAAAGCAGGAACTTGTAATGTCTCCCGGTCCGATCAAGGTCAATTTCATCAAGACCAGCCAGCGGCTTGCTGAAAAGCAGGATTTCCGGGTGCAGGAGAAATACGCGCTGATCCTGTTCGATTTTGACAGTGACGCCATTTCCGGCGGCAACCAGGAGATTGTTAACGGGATTATATCCCGAATCAAAGAACTTCCGGACGCAAGGACTGAGATCGTCGGCCACACCGATAATATCGGAAAGGAGAGCTATAACATCAAGCTGTCTGAGCGGAGGGCAATGGCGGTCTATAAGCTGCTGACGGCTGCATATGGGGAAGACCCCTCGGATCGTCTCCGCTACCGCGGCGTCGGCCCCAACGAAGCGCTCTACGATAATGCGACACCGGAAGCGCGGGCCTTCAACCGTACAGTGACGATTACCCTGGAGTACGTGACTAATAAGTAAACGGCCATCGATTTTATGAACTAAGAGTGGTATCCGGATCTTCGATCCGGAAATAAATATATTTTTGAGGAGGATGTTATGAAAACTGTGGTTATCTCTATTGCCGTGCTTGGGTGTATGTTGTTAGCCGGAGTACCTTCATATGCTGCTGAAAAGGGACTGGTCGAAATTGTGGCCGATGGCTGTAAGACAGAGATCGACACTTACTGTAAAGGCGTTAGACCCGGAGAGGGCCGCATCCTTGCCTGTCTTTACGCGTTTCAGGAAAAGCTTTCGACCCGTTGCGAATATGCGCTTTATGACGCAGCTGCGCAGCTGGAGCAGGCTGTTGCAGCTCTAACCTATCTCGCGAATGAATGCAGAGACGACCTGAAGACATTTTGCTCGGCTGTTAAACCCGGAGAAGGCCGGCTTATCGAGTGCATCGACAAAAACAAAGAAAAGATCAGCAACCGCTGCAAGCAGGCAATCAAGGATGTGAGCAGGTAAACATAAAAAGAGCCGCCAATAACTGTGCATTGCATGAAAGGAGGACGGCGAATGAGGGGTGCGCGCGTGTTGTTGGTCATACTGTTGCTCATTTTGGTTGCAGCTCCTGCGCAGACTTGGGCTGGAGGACTGTATCTGACTGAGGTGAGCAACGCTGACGTTGCTCTTGCATCTGCGGGCTGGGCAGCGCGCGCGCAGGACGCCTCGACGCTCTTTACGAACCCGGCTGGCATGACTCGGCTTGATAGGCCCCAGATGCAGTTTGGAATACAGCCCATATATTTGAATATAAAATTTGACCCTGATTCAAATACCTCGCCACACAATCTTGTTATTCCTAATGGACAGAAGGCCGATGACGGCGACGCCAGGGATTGGCTCCCTGCGGGAGGAGCTTTTTATGTCCATCCGGTAACCAGGGACCTTCGTCTCGGCATCGGGGTGTTCGGCTTCTTCGGGCTTGCTCTGGACTACGGAGACAATTGGGTTGGCCGTTATTATCTTAAGGAAGTGAAGATGCAGGGACTCACTATCATGCCCTCGGTTGCCTACCGCGTGAACAGTTGGCTCTCGGTAGGGGCCGGACTGAACGCCACGTACGGCATTATGAAAGAGAAGGTTGCCGTAAACAACAATCCCCTTGGAGTTGGAACAATCCCCGACGGCCAGCTCGAAGCAGATGACCAAGTCTGGGGATTCGGAGGGCTGTTCGGAGTTCTTATAGAGCCGACTCAAAAAACCCGTTTCGGACTCACTTATATGACAAACACAAAGCTCGATTTCGAGGCCAATGCGGATTTCAGCGGCCTGAGACCAGGGCTCGAGGCGATATTGGGAAGCAAAGGCCTGCTCGGCGCAAAGCTAAAGCTTCCCATCAATGCTCCTCAGGCGGTTATGCTCAGCGGCTATCATGAGATCAATGATCAGTGGGCAATCATGGGCAACGTGGGGTGGCAGGATTGGTCTCGATTCGGCAAGGTTGATATAACGGTGAGTTCTGAGGACACAAATTCGCTGACGGTCAACCGCAACTATAAGGACACTTGGCATGTAGCAGCGGGGCTTCAGTATAAAATATCGCCTCCTTGGCTGCTTTCACTTGGTGTCGCCTACGACAGCTCGTTGATGGATGACAAGGAGCGCACTCCAGACGTCCCGGTGGGCGCAACATGGAGGTTCGGCGGTGGAGTCCGTTATCAGGTGAGAGATAATATTGATATTGGCCTTGCCTACGAGTGTGCCTGGGGAGGGGACTTGCCGATGGATATCAACAGAGGGCCGCTGGCAGGAAGGGTGTCGGGAGAATATCCCGGTACTGCCCTTCATTTCATTAACCTCGCCCTGAACTGGAGGTTTTAAG
>JBAIXS010000143.1:0-8007 GCA_037916395.1 Candidatus Sulfobium mesophilum | reverse complement strand
TCGATCCGCAGTATGTCATTTTAAATCAAAGCCGCATAGTCGCTAATGCCTATGAAGGCAAAGGGGGCAACATAAAGATCGTTGCTGATACATTTCTTGCCGATCCTCAAAGCGTGGTAGATGCTTCGTCTGCCCTTGGCATCAGCGGCACAGTCGATATTCAGGCGGCCATCACCAACATAACAGGTCTTGTGAGCCCCCTATCCACTGATTTTGTCAGCGCCACTGCCCTGCTTAGGGAGCGATGCATCGCCAGGGCCCGTGAGGGGAAGTACAGCAGTTTTGTTGTGGGCGGCCGTGATGGACTCCCGATTGAGCCCGGCAACTTTCTGCCGGGCCTTATGTACTGATTTTTGGGTAATTGTCCTTTACGGCGACGACGGCAATCACTGCACTGCCTGCATATGCCTGCAAGTCCTCCTGGCAGCCTTCGCCGGTTTTTTCCCTCCACCTGAGAAACTTTTAATACTGGCAGTATTGCTCTTTGCAGTGTTGCCTACGACGGTCTTTACAAGATTGAGAACATTAAACTGCTCCGACAGACTCATTCCGGCGACTTCAGCGCAGATATTAAATTCGCTGCCGGCAAAAAAAGCAATACATTCAGCCCTGTGCTGCTCACTCCAGAGGTCCTCAATAGATTGTAAAATAATTCCTTCCGCAAGCCCTTTCAAACTCATAGCCTGCCTCCTTTTCTCAGATAATGAATAATCATCGCTTAAGAAAATCAACCTTTGTCGGCACGGCAGAAAATTCCTCTTAAGTAAGAAGCGCCGCTGTACTGTCCCGAAAGGTCGCAATCCCCACTGCCCCCCTGCCCCGATAATGCGGCCGCCCCTGAATCATTCAGTTCCCTGTAAAGGGGACATCCTTTATGTCTCTCGTCAGAGCAGTATTCTTCAAGTTCGTATATACTTGGCACATAAGGCTTCTTGTCCGCCCTGCAGGACGCGACTGTCCACTTCTGCAAATGAGGGCATTTTTTCTTCATGTATCTCTCCTGCCTTCCGATAAATTTTTTGTATATATCTCGCAGTCCTTATAACTGCCTCCACAGAAATGAATGGTAGCTTCGGCACACGTACTGCTGGTGCTGACACAGTAGCAGTCGTCAAAAGGATTTTGGATGTTTGGACATAACGTACCTTTCCTCTGCATACTGCGCATTTCTCTCCCCGGCGCATTACTCATTTCCGATGGGTCCTCGGGATAACATTCTTTATTGATTATCATACCGGGATCCTTTCTCCAGTTAATTAAGTTCCAGGTTTAACACAAACCCTGAGGGATAAGAACTACCCCTTGCTCCGGATGTTTTTATACAAGAAATATGCCGAAGACTGAAGATGCATGGGTGCCCGATGATTTCTTGCATAAACTCCGCAATTAGACAGTGACGCGAGAGCAAAAGAACATTATTAGCAGCTAAAACAGCAACTTGCAAATTGAGGGGGTGTCATAGCCTTTCGACAAAGACAGGAAAACGGCGTCCGGCCTTATATAAAAAGTGTGGCAAGCATCAGTGGTGTGATGCCACAGTTATGTAGCCTGCCACATATTTTGTCTTTAGAAAAGTCAGGATTACAGCAGGGGGAAACATTACTAAAGGGTCTGCTATTAAGTCTTCTTTTGCTGTTACTCGCCCTTATTAGGAATGTTAAACTTTTCGATCTTTCGGTAAAGCGTCTTTCGGTCAAAACCAAGAAGTCTTGCCGCTTTTGCCTTATTCCAGCCAGTCTTTTCCAGTGCCTGAAGGATCTTCTGTGTCTCGTCGCCTTCTTGGTATCTGTGAACCCGCGCTTTAACAATTGAGGAGGTTTGGAAATGGGCCGGCAGATGGTCCAGAGTAATAGTATTCTGACGACATAGAATAAAGGCATGTTCGAGGGTGTGTTCGAATTCCCTTACGTTGCCCGGCCAATCATAATCCATGAAGATCTTTTGAACATCGGCTGAAACTGCCTTGATGTCCTTGTCGAACTTCTTATTAAACTTCTCTATAAAATGTTCTATGAGAAACGGGATGTCTTCCCGCCTCTCTCTGAGAGGGGGCACAGCAATTTCAACGACCTTAAGCCGGTAGAAGAGGTCTTCCCTGAAATCACCCCGCTTTATCTTGGCCGAAAGATCCTGGTTCGTCGCAGCAATAACCCGCACATCCACCTTTACAGGGGTAGAGTCGCCCACCCTCTCGAATTCCATCTCCTGAAGGACTCTCAGGAGCTTAAGCTGAATCCGCGGGGATATGTCGCCGATCTCATCGAGAAATATGGTACCCTTATCGGCCCTCTGGAAACGGCCCAGCTTATCTTTTACAGCCCCGGTAAAGGCCCCTTTTACATGTCCGAAGAGTTCACTTTCAAGCAGGCTCTCAGACAAAGCGGAGCAGTTGACCTTGACCAGCTGTTTATGGCTTCGGATGCCTTTATAATGAAGGGCTTCGGCAACCAGTTCTTTTCCTGTGCCGCTTTCACCAGTTATCAGTACGGTCGTCTGCACGTCGGCGAGGCTTTCTATAAGCGAATATATCTCCTGCATTTTTTCACTAGTCCCTATTATGTTATGAAACTGCCGGCGCTCCTTCAGGTCGCGTTCCAGATCATAAAGCCGCGTTTCATCCTTTATCACTATCACAGCGCCGCTGAAGAGCCCCTGGCGGTCAAGCAGAGGGGAAGTTGCAAGACTTACTACGTGTCCCGCACGGTTCTTGTGGTGACACTCGATACGGGCCATTTCGACAGGCCGCCTTTTACTGATGGTCTCGGCAAAAGCATCCAGGCAGTTTTTCCTGCAGCTCAGTTCAAGAGATTTAAAAGTCCTGCCTATTTCATCGCGTGTAACGCCGCAGATCTTTTCAGCGGCCCTGTTGAGTTCTACTATCCTGAGTTCTTCGTCGACCGTAATTATGGCGTCCTTTACGCTCCGAAAAATCGCCTCCAGGTTTAGCCGGTACTTTTCCTTCTCTTCGTTCAACCTTTTATTCTTCAAAGCCATTTTTGCAACGCTTATGAGGGTTTCCTGATGCACCGGCTTTGATATATAGTCGAACGCGCCGAGCCTGACTGCGTCCGAGGCGCTCTCAACATTTGGCGCGCCTGTGACCACAACAAAAGGGCATTCAAGGTTCAACTTCCTCGCCTCACGCATCAGATCCGTGCCAGTCCTGCCTCCACCAAGTATGATGTCTGCAAAAACCAGGTCAAAAGCAGACCCTGAGAGCAGTTCAATCGCCTGATCGTAGCTCGCGGCAGTATCCACTGAATACCCCTCGTCGGTAAGAAATGCCTCAAAGGTGAACCTGATGCTTTCTTCGTCGTCTACGACTAGGATTCTCGCCTTATTATCCATAACTTTCCGTAGCAGGCAGGTCGATAGTCACTTTAGTATAAGAGCCTTCGACGCTCTCAAGACGGAGATTGCCGCCGTGATTGCGCACGATACCATGACTTATACTTAACCCGAGACCTGTTCCAAGACCGCTCGGCTTCGTGGAAAAGAAAGGATGCATCACCTTCTCCATAATTTCTGAGGGTATCCCGATGCCCATATCGCAAAACATTACCCTCACATAACGCAGATCATCGATCAGCACATTGCAGCCTGATATCTCAAGTTTCTTGTTGGAATAACTGCCCGGATATTTCTGATTTAGAGCATATCTGGCATTACTAATGATATTGAGAAAAACCTGCTGTATCTGCTGGGGGTTTGCAACTATTTCATGCAGGTCATCCGGGATATCGATCATCAGATCGATGCCGTCTTTGCGGATCTGCGTCCCTGTCAGTGTAATGGTGTCATCAATAATCCGCTTTGCCGCCACAAGACCCTTCTCTTCCCTCCTTTCACGTGCGAAGGAAAGCAGTCCCCGTACGATGCCGGCTACGCGGTCTCCCTCCTTTATGATCCTCTGAGATATCTCATTTTCCCTGCTTCCGGCCGTTGTTTTATTGGCCAGGATCTGGGCGTAGTTAATTATCCCGTTGATGGGATTATTTATCTCATGCGCAACACCGGCGGCAAGTTCGCCCAGGGAAGCAAGATGACTGGCCCTCATCGCCTCAGCCTGAAGGGCAGTCTTCTCCGTAATGTCCGTAAGAATGATTATAACGCTGTTGACCACGCCGTCCTCACCCTTAATCGGGAAGGCCCTGCTGTCAAAAAGCTTTCCCGAAGGAGACCGATGTTGAGAACTTTCGTTCTTTCCCGAACTGAAACTTCTCAGTGCCACGCAGTCGTCACAAGGCTCGAAACGGCCATGCCATACCTCAAAACAATGCCTTCCCACCATATCCGGAGTCCCGGTCTCAATTACAGATACCACCGCCTTGTTTGCCCACATAACTTTAAGATCCCTTGAAAGCAGAATCAGAGTATCTGGTATCGCGTCCAGGAGGGTATGAAATTCCAGCGAAAGATTTCGGTACTTGGCCTCACTTTCCTTGAGCGTATCTTCAGTCATCTTGCGGAAATTGATCTCGCTGGTAAGAAGTTGCACGGCGGTCTTCAGCTCAGACGTCTTTTCTTCCACCATCTCAAGCAGATTCTCCCGGTGTCTTTTCAACTCCGCTTCGGCCTGTTTGTGCTGCGTTATGTCCCGCACTACCCCGACCATCGCCAATGGATTGCCCCTGTTGTCCTTAATGAGCGATGCCGTCAGCCAGACTGGAAACTCCATGCCTTCCTTATGCCTGATAACAAGCTCACCGTTCCAGCGGCCGCTTTTTCTTATGCCTGGTATGATTTCTTCACTGGCAAAAAATGAATCGGCATTCGTTTCGTTGACGTGTCTGCCAAAGAGCTCATCAGCAGAGTACCCGCATATTTCCTTTATCGCCCTGTTTGAATACACTATATATCCATTGAGATCGGTGATCAGTACCCCGTCCATCGTCTCTTCCACTGCCTTGGAAAAGAGCGCGAGTTTCTCTTCTGTTTTCTTTCTCTGCGTAATGTCGCGGGCAATGCCCTGTGTTCCGATGACTTCTCCATTTTCGTTTCTGACAACCTTGACGTTATGGAGCAAGTCTATGACTTTCCCTTCTTTCGTTATATATCTGTTTTCCAGGTTGGATACGTCAATGCCCTTTTCTATCATCTCCATCCATATTTGCAGGGTCCTCTCCCTGTCGTCGGGATGGACCAGATTGATAAAAGGCTTGCCGATGACCTCTTCTTTCTGGTACCCCAGCACCCTAATCGCTGCCTCATTCATAAACTTTCGGTTCCCAGCCTTGTCGGATATATAAATAATATCGGTAGTCAGTTCTACAAGATTTTTATACCGCTCTTCCGAGTCTCTGATCCTTGTCTCTGCCAGCTTTCTCTCGGTAATATCCCGTTCTATAGCAAAGATATAAGGCCTTCCCGACAGTTGAATCAGCTGTGCAGAAACCTCCACAGGAAAGACCGAACCGTCTTTGCGCATATGGCTGACATCAAAGGTGAAAGCCCTTCCCGAAATAATTTGTTTGACAATGTCCGGAACTTTCTTTCGGCCATCTTCGCTGTTAAGTGCCAGTAACGGCATCCCTATCAGTTCCTCCCGCGCATATCCGTGCATTATGCAGGCCGCTACGTTACAGTCAGAGATCAAAAGCTTCTCACTGTCTGCATCAATGAGAAGTATGCAGTCAGACGCAAGGTTGAAAAGCGACCGGAAACGCTCTTCGCTGTTTTTTAGGGCCTCATTTAACTGGTTGAGTCGCTTATTTGCCGCTGTCAAACCCGAAGTCTGCTCCCTGACAAGTTCGGAAAGATGCTCGCGGTGCCTCCTCAGCTCTTCTTCCGCCGTCGTGCGTTCCGCGATCTCCTGCTCGAGACGTTTGTTCATCTCGGAAAGTTCAGTCGTCCGCTCCTTCACCATCTCCTCAAGACGCCCCTGGTATCTTAGCAACCCTTCTTCAGTCTTTTTCCATTTTGGTTTCCACGGAAAGAGCAGCGTTTTATTTTTCAGAAAAACATAAGAGATGCCGGCAAACACCAGGACGGCGACCCCGTATGAAAGAAAGACGTTATCCATCTGCAGGCCAAAGAAGTTATTCATAGGCAAGTGCCGATTTTATCCTGTATGAGAAAAAATAAACCACTCACTATTAAAACAAATTTCCTTCTAAATTGTCTCTATATCCGTCCCTTCTTTGTCTTCCCCTGCTGACAGATTCCTGCTTCTGATGATAAAATACTGTCTACTTTGGCGGTGCCTTAAGCGGCCGTCTTAAATAACTATGGCTTCCAATCTCTCAGCCTATCTTCAGGTCTTTAGAAACAGGCGTATCGCAGTAATGATACTGATGGGGTTTTCATCCGGCCTGCCGATTGCGCTTACGTCAGGTACATTGCAGGCATGGATGACAGTAGCGGGCATCCAGCTTCGTACGATCGGCATCTTCGGACTGGTCGGTCTCCCCTACATTTTGAAGTTCCTTTGGTCTCCTCTGATGGATCGTTTTGTCCCGCCTGTACTCGGCAGGAGAAGGGGATGGATAATCCTTACTCAACTGAGCCTGATGGCCGGAATATGCTCAATGGCCTTATGTTCGCCGGCAGATAATCCCTGGTCACTGGCAGCGCTCGCCCTTTTGGTGGCCTTTACTTCGGCCTCACAGGACATTGTGGTGGACGCCTACCGCACGGACGTGCTGCATGAGACGGAAAGGGGGGCCGGAGTTGCGGTATTTGTGACCGGTTACCGTATCGCAATGCTCGTCTCAGGAGCCCTGGCGCTCATACTCTCGGACCTGATAGGTTGGAGGAGTACATATTTTATAATGGCGGGACTTATCTCCATCGGCATGGTGGCGGCCTTTTTCGGGCCTGAACCGGAACACTCGGTTGTCCCGCCTAAAGATTTGCAGGAGGCTGTGTGGGGTCCGCTCAAGGATTTTTTCTCACGTCGTGCGGCCCTGATGATACTTCTGCTGATAGTACTTTACAAACTCGCTGATGCGTACGCAGGGGCAATGACTACGCCTTTTCTGATCCGGGGCCTCGGCTTTACGCCTACCGATGTCGGCACGGTCAACAAGGCGTTCGGGCTTGCCGCATTGGTCGTCGGCGCTGCCATGGGCGGCACGCTGATGGTCAGACTCGGGCTCTTCAATTCGCTTCTTGTATTCGGCATATTTCAGGCGATATCCATATTTGCCTTTGTCCTGCTGGCACTGGCCGGCAAGAACTATCCGCTGATGATCTCAGCAATCGCTCTGGAGAATTTCGCCGCAGGCATGGGTACAACCGCATTTCTTTCACTTTTGATGGGGTTATGCAATCAAAAGTTCAGCGCCACGCAGTATGCGCTATTGTCGTCACTTGCCTCGCTGGGAAGAATATTCATCGCGCCGACTTCAGGATATGTCGCGGAATCGACGGGATGGCCGGCATTCTTTGTTATCTCAGCGCTTGCCGGGATACCGGGTCTGCTTCTTCTGTGGCGATTGCGGGCGGATATCTCGGCCCTTCACAGGGAGCCGGCTTAGCAGCAGATTTATATTCGGCATGATAGGTCAGGGGCGAGGTCTGAATATTATCAGTCCCGGTTTGCCGGAAATATAATTCTTCAAATCCTCATCGAGAACTTTTTTTTGTCTTGATGATGCATGCCTCAAATATATGTCCCCTTTGTCCCTTATGATTATGCCCACGTGCGAGACATCGAGTCCCGGCAACTCCGAATATATGCCTGCGTAATCGCCGGTGCGGAGTCCGGCAAGGACCTGATCGTCTAACGCATGCGATGGAACATACTCTATCTCACGCTCTGAGGGTGGAATCCCCGGAATCCATGGCGTCCCGTCCTGTTTCATGTTAAGCGCCTTGCGGGCCTTGATTGCTGCGGTCTTTCCGATTTCGGACGTAACGTCTTTCACAAGTGATACATTGTATTCCCTCCAGTCTGAAAAAAAATGGGTCCGGTCTTCAAAGGCCACGCTGCCGCCCCTATATCTGATTCTTTGCAGGTTCACTTTGAATTGAGAAAAAGAATCAGATATTCTCATTGCCTCTACA
>JBAIXS010000142.1:0-31153 GCA_037916395.1 Candidatus Sulfobium mesophilum | reverse complement strand
GTTAGGCACGCCGCCAGCGTTCGTTCTGAGCCAGGATCAAACTCTCATTTGATTTCTGGTTACTCAAAAGCTTAACGGAACCTACTCTATAGTTTTCAAAGAACAATCCGGATATACCTGGAAATCTGATTGAACTTTAGGTATCCGGGAATAATAAAGGCTATCTGAAAAAGCATAGCCTTCTCTTCAAGCAACCCAATACTATATACTAACCAAATTTAAAAATGCAACTACTTTTTAATAGAATAACATTTTCATGAATATAGTCAAGAAGAAATTTAGCTTACAATTACACGGAAACATTAATATTTATTATGAAAAAAAGGGGGAAAAATGTAATAAATCGTGCTTCTTCCATGCATTCCATTAAACCAGCTGAACAAAAAAATTAAACATCCTTTCTTCCTTAATGGTCGAGTAATCCCCATGCCCTGGCATTATCTCCGTTTCCGGTGGCAATGAAATCAGCCTGACAAAGGATTTCTTAAGAGCTTCTATGTCCCCGCCATAAAGATCACTTCGACCAACGGAACCCGCAAAAATCGTGTCCCCGGTAAACAAAACCCCTTGCACATACAGACATATTCCACCCGGACTGTGACCAGGCGTCGTCAATACTCTACACTCTAGACTGCCTGCGCGGAGTTCAGTCCCCTCTTCAACCAGCAAATCAGGCTCATCCGGTTGTTCTATATTAAATCCCCATGAGGCTGCAAATTCTCCGGCATGCATATAAATCTCAATATCTTTCCTGTTGATGACGACCTTGGCCCCGGTTTTCCTCTTTACTTCGGAAACCGCTCCTATATGGTCGAAATGTCCATGGGTACAGACTATATACTTGACCGCTAAGCTTTTTTCTTCTATACATCTGAAGATCTTTTCTGCCTCCGCGCCGGGGTCGACAATGATCGATTCGAGACTATTTTCATCCCATACAATATAACAATTGCTTTGAAGCTCACCTGTGACAAGCCGCTCTATCTTCATATGATCACCCTGACAGGAAGAAATAAACTCCATAATAAAAGGGAACTTGCCCTATCCCCCGAATTATACCAACAAACAATGGGAAAAGGCATGAAAAGGGAGGTTTATAATCCTTAAGGAAATAGCAATTTTGAAATACAGGTATAAAATAACATTGCCGGGAAAGACATGTTATACTGAGCATTATGAAAAAAGCTCTAATGAAGGGCAACGAGGCCCTTGCCGAGGCCGCCATTCAAGCAGGCTGCAAATTTTACGCAGGATATCCCATAACGCCGCAAAATGAGATTCCCGAGTATATGTCGCGAAGGCTGCCGCCCCGGGGGGGCATTTTTATCCAGGCCGAGAGCGAAGTGGCGGCAATCAACATGGTCTTCGGCGCGTCTGCGTGCGGAGCGCGCGCAATGACTTCATCGAGCAGTCCCGGGATAAGCCTGAAACAGGAAGGCATATCGTTTCTGGCAGGAGCGGAACTGCCAGCCGTTATAGTAAACATGCAAAGGGGAGGGCCGGGTCTTGGTAATATCTCGGCCAGTCAGGCGGATTATTTTCAGGCAGTCAAAGGGGGCGGACACGGAGATTACCGCCAGTTTGTCCTGGCGCCCTTTAACCTGCAGGAGATGTGGGATCTCACTATGCTTGCCTTCGACAAGGCCGACGAATACAGAAATCCCGTTATGATCCTGGGTGACAGCATCCTTGGACAGATGATGGAGCCTTTTATCCCCTCCCCCTATGTGAAACAGGCACTGCCTGAAAAAACGTGGGCGCTGACTGGCTGCGCGGGAAGACAGCCTAATGTCGTCAAGTCCTTGTTTGTTGGGGAAGGCGAGCTTGAAAAGAGAAATTATGTTTTGCAGGATAAATATCGCAGGATGAAGGCAAAGGATGTCCGGTTTGAGACGCAGGATGTTGAAGATTCAGAGCTTATAGTCGTCTCCTTCGGGATAGCCGCCCGCATCGCGACTGAGGCGGTCAGCATGCTTAGGAATATCGGCAAGAAAGTCGGACATTTCAGGCCTATTACCCTATTTCCTTTCCCTGAAAAACAGATACATGATCTGGCAGAACGAGGTGCTAAATTCATAGTCGTTGAATTAAATGCCGGCCAAATGGTTGAAGACGTAAGGCTTGCTGTCAATGGCAGGTCGGAAGTCCTCTTTTATGGAAGACCCGGCGGCAGTGTAATAACGCCGGAAGAGCTTTATGATAGGCTGAAAGATGAATGCTAGGGATGTGAAAGTGGACAAAGTTATTGAAAAGGTATCGAGTCTAAAGAAAGTCCCGTTGCGCTATTGCCCTGGCTGCGGGCACACCATTATACACAAACTGATAGCAGAAGTCATCGACGAATTGAATATTCGTGAACGGACTATCGGAATTGCGCCCGTTGGATGTGCAGTCTTTGCTTACGATTATTTCAATTTTGATATGCTTGAGGCAGCCCACGGCAGGCCCCCTGCTGCTGCAACAGGCATGAAAAGGATGCTGCCCGACAGGATAATCTTTTCTTATCAAGGCGACGGCGACCTTTCGGCAATCGGAACCGGAGAGATTATACACGCCGCCAACAGGGGAGAAAATATTACCGTCTTCTTTGTCAATAACGCAACGTATGGCATGACCGGGGGACAAATGGCCCCTACTACGCTGCCAGGGCAGGTCACTACAACGACACACGTGGGCAGAGAAATAAAGACTACGGGCTTTCCTCTTCGCATGTCGGAAATGCTTGCGACCATTGAAGGGTCTTCGCTCATTGCAAGAACCGCTGTCGATTCGCCGGATAACTTAGTTAATACGAAGAAACTTATTGAAAAAGCTTTGAAATACCAGATGGAGGATAAAGGGTTCAGCATGATAGAGATATTGTCTCCATGCCCCACCAACTGGGGTATGACTCCGGCTAAGGCCATAACATGGCTGCGGGAAGAAATGATGCATTTTTACAAGCTTGGAGTCTTTAAGGATTGTCCGCCTGGTTCGCAGAATCAGCAGCCCTCTGGCGGGTCCAGGCAGTAATATAGGACACATGAAAAAGCGCGTTGTTATAGCTGGCTCCGGCGGACAGGGCATATTATTTTTTGGGCAGCTCCTGACTTACGCAGCCATGCTTGATGGTCGCGAAGTAACCTGCTTTCCCTCTTATGGGGCCGAAATGAGAGGCGGCACCGCTAACTGCACTGTCATCATCTCTGACGGCGTGATAGGCTCACCTGTCATTAGAAATCCCGATATCCTTGTTGTTTTAAACGAAGCTTCCTATAACCGCTTTCTGCAGAAGCTGTCTTCCGGGGGCATCCTAATCTATGACTCTTCCATGATAAATTCAACAGCACATAGAGAGGATATCAAGGTTATTATGGTTCCGGCAAGCGATATTTTGTCGTCCTTTAACGGAGCCAAGTCAGCCAACATGGCAATGCTCGGAGCGTTCATAGCTGCCACAGGGATAGTGGACATCGGTTCTGCGCTTCAGGCTCTGGATGAAATCACACCGCCGCGGCGAAGGATGTCACTGGATGTAAACAAGGCCATTATAATGAAAGGATATAGCAGCCTTTATGCAATCCCTCTGGATACTCCGGAAAGAGAATTCAGGGGGTAGGGAAGTTATCTCTTTTGAATGGTCTAAAGATAAGACAACTGATAATTCAGCAAGGCATTGTTTTCGGCCTATCCTGCGCGTCTTTTTATAATCAGCTTCCATAACGACCTCAACTCTTCAGTTTTTAAAATAAGGCAAAAAATAATATATAAGCCGGCAAGAAATACTACTGTTAGTCCAAGATAAGCGGATTTCATAATCAGTTTTCCGCTCCTGGTCCATAATTCTCCGTGAAGCAGCATCCACCCGACAACCCCCATTGCGGATGAGGCAAGAAGTATCTTTAGAAAAGATGTTATGATTTTTTTAGCGTCAATGCGCTTAAGCCTCTTTCTTAGAAAATAAAAGAGCAAAGAAAAATTTATGCTAGCAGCCAGGGTATTTGCAAGGGCAAGACCTGAATGCTTCATTGGGCCCATAAGCATCAGACTGAAGATTACATTTGATAGCATCCCCACTACCGCTATTTTAACCGGCGTCTTAGTGTCCTGAAGCGAATAAAACGTTGCTGTAACGATCCTCACCCCAACTATAGCCCATATGCCTATGGAATAAAAAAGAAGTGCCTCTGACGTCCCCAATGTTGCAGCATAGTCGAAATGTCCCCTCTGAAAGAGCAGGTTTATGACCGGTCCCCTGAGAGCGATGAGGCCGGCCATAGCCGGGACCGTGATGAAAAATAGCAGCCTCAGCGCAAAAGAAAAATCATCCCTCAACCCGACAAAATCTCCTTTGACGGCATGCTCGGAGAGCGCTGGCAATACGGCCGTACCCATCGCAACGCCGAATATGCCAATAGGGAACTGTATAAGCCTCATCGAGTAAAACAGGTAGGTAATACTGCCCGAGGGCAGAAAGGATGCCAGAATATTGCTCAGTGCTATATTTATCTGGCTTACAGAAAGGGCCAGAGTAGCAGGGATCAAAAGTACAGACATTCTTTTTATGCCCGGGTGGCTGAAGGAGGTATCAAACCCCAGGCTGTACTGGTTCTTAAAAAATGACGGAAGCTGAAAGATGAATTGGACAAAGCCTCCGGCTAAAACGCCTATTGCAGCCGCTATTATCGGCTCCTTTGCCTTCGATTCGAACCATATGATGCTGAATATTAATGTTATATTGAGCATCGCAGGCGCCAGTGCCGGGATAAAAAAAACTTTTTTTGTATTCAGGGCGCCCATCATCAAAGCCGCAAGACTAATGAAAAGAAGAAACGGAAACATTATTCTTGTCAAAAGAACTGTCAACGAAAACTTTTCCACTGAACCCAAAAACCCCGGCGCAATGATAGTTACAATCGCAGGAGCAAAGAAAACGCCCAAAGCGCATACAAGCCCGACAACAACAAGTATAAAGGTAAAAGTTATCCTGACAAGTCGAACGGCCTCTTCCTCCCCTTGTTTTTGTCGATACTCAGTCAGCACGGGGATAAAGGCAGCAGACATCGAGCCCTCTGCAAAAAGTTCTCTCAGGAGGTTCGGAATCCTGAAGGCAGCAAAAAAAGTATCGGATACCCCTGTGGCGCCAAAATAGAAAGCAAATATCATATCCCGTATATAACCGAGGATGCGGCTTATGAAAGTTGCGACGGACATAAGCCCGGCGGCTTTTGCTATCTTACTTTTCTGATCCATTTTCAGGGCTAATTATAGCAGATTTAAGTCTTATGCAAGAGAGTGGATTATCTACTTGCAGGGGCTTAAGGAAGCAAATCGGAAAAAGCCGCGATGCGTCGAAATCCTCAATACGCTTTCGGAGGCGCCGATTATCCGGCGCAATCATTAGGAGCTTGTGAAGAACATAATTTTGCCTGCCCCAGATTCTAAACGATTTTGTGATGCAGTCCAGGGCGTTGAATTGAGATCAATAATATTTTCCGCAAGGCGAATGTTCTTCCTGAAGTCCACAGCAATTTCAATTTCGTGATCCCATTTCTTTCCGATCGTACACTGCAGAAGCCAGGCTTCGTTGCTGACGACAAATTCCCATATTCCACACTGGGCACAGTGCTTTCAGTCTAAGCAGGTTTCATCCTGAGAGATAAGATGCATCAATAGACAGTTACCCCTTCTTTTGCTATGTTGAAGCTATGCTAAAAAAGCAAAATCCCATCAGCCATATAATTGCAGCGGCGAGTCGTTGAAAACTAGTCTGATCTTTACGCGGGTGCTGATTTGTGCACTTTGCCTTCTGTCTGGTAGGCTTGCGCTTGCCCAGACGATTACTGTCTCTGCGCCAACCTCTTCGACCGAGACTTTCCAGGCCGATAAACCTCCTAAGGACCTCCTACCAGGTGAAGACGCTGACACAAGAATAGTTGGTGGAGTCGTTCCTGCGGATTCTGCCAAAACCATCTCTGTCACATGGGACACCGCAAGGTCAACACTTACTGTAAAGGGGATTTATCCGATCTCCGTTTTCGCTAACATAACAATCCGACTCCCGGATAATGCTACGCAGAACCTCAAAGATCACGAAAATGGACACAGCACTCTGATGACAGAAGAATACAATCGGGTTGCAAATACTATTACAACCACGGCATTTAGAGGTTTCATTGGCACCGAGTTCATTGGCACAGGTGGGACAGATGCGGAAAGGCGAGACAATGCGTTTGCTCAAGCGAAATCTGCTTATGCGACTCGATTGAATAATGCATATCAGGGAATTTATAGCCGGATCATGGAACTCAACAATAAATACGATATCCTCACAGATCATGCGAAGAACCCAGATGTCAATAGCGCTCAAGGTATGACACTAGCAAAACAGGAGCGCGATCGAGCTTTGCAGGCCGGCAATGGTGCACGACAACCTGGACCGCAGGGACCCAAGGCCGGCGCTGTAGATCCACCGTCTGTGACATATCAGCCAGACACCCAAGACCTGGTATTCACTTTGGACAACGCATTGACAAAAGTGACCATTGGCGGAATTACTACGAATGCTGATGCTCTAGTTTCTGCAGGCGCGCAGGTGAGCATAGCCCCCATGAAAATCGTGGGCGTGCAAGAGGATGGAACGGTGCTTTTCGACCCCTCTGAAATGACGATCAATGCGTCGAACAGCAGCGTATTACACGGGTACCTGCTTGATCCGGTCTATATGCCATCAAGTGTTCCGGGTTTCACTGGAATGATCCAAGCGTATTTGGATATACCCCCTTCATTCACAGGCGAAGGGATTGAGAACACAATCGGCTCGGATTTTCTTTCATCCCTTCAGAGCATTCTCGATGATCCGACAATAGCTTCGGTCCCAACTTTTTGGTTTTTCACTGACCATCCGCTTTTCGCGGGTACGTCGCAGCCGATAGAGCTCTACTCGACCGGCGCAATGGAATTTGGTGTATCGGTGATTTCAGAGCCTAGCACTTTCACACTGCTAGTAGGTGCCTTGGGTTTATTGCTAGCCTTCGAACTCACCCGAAGACATGAGGAAGGTGAGAGCTCGCGCAAACCTGACCCAAATGACAAAAGCGCACATAACGTCCGGTAATCCCCTATAGTCAGCAAAACTCTAAATTGTCATTATGTGGCCGAAACTTACGCAGGCTTTGTCCAAGGCGTCTTATTCCGGTCGTAACCTTTATAGAGTTGCTAATGGTGATACATGTCATTATGTCGGTGCTATACGTAACAAAAGTGCTGTTTAGTTCTGGGCGAAAAACAAAAAGGCCCCAAAAAAGGGGCCTGTCTCTGTGCGGCAGGATGTATCAGCCTTCCTTGTTCCCAGGACTCTCCCCGCCTTCGTCCTTCTTTGCCACTGAGCCCTTCTTTTTGCCGGCAAGATAGGATTCGCTCGGCCTCCAGCTGAAGGATGCTGCCCTCTGGGTCGGTGCCGTTACCATGGTTGAGACTTTCTGCATGATCACCTTTACGAGCATCGCAATTCCGATGAATGGCAAAAACGCTGCATAGACCAGCCCGAGTACCGGCGCGAGTGCTACGATTCCGCTTGCCGGGAGCCTGTAGTATACGGTGTTCCTGTCGCCAGGAAGTACGCCTTCGGTGCTGATGTCTATTCTTTCACCCGTCGAGAAGTTCCAGTACGTCCCTTTTCCGACCTTGTTTCCTGCTTTGTGCTTTATCATTTTATTGTCCTCCTTTTCCATTTTTCCCTTGTTCTGATTCTAGGTTACACCCCTCAGGGTTTTCCCACAATTGGAAGAACTTCGCAATCGACAGGGTATGTGTTCTTAGGTGGCTTGATAATGTCGTTGTCGGAAGGAACCACCCGCTCTTTTTTTTGCACAAATGCGAAAGTTTTTGCGTGAATGCGCGGCAGTGAAAGGGAGGAATTGAGTTAAATCAGGCAGTTAGTGCTGGCATGGGGAATGCATTGTTATTTGCAGAAACTAAGAAGGAGGACAGGAAGATGAAAACATACACAAAGAAACTGACATACATAGGAGCAGGTTGCGGTGTGGTATTGTTTGCAGTATTTGGATTGCTTCCCGGATCATTCCTTGGCGGCGTAATGGGACTTAATATCGCAGGGACGCTTCTTGGGCTGCCGCTGACCTCAGGGGTTGCTTCAAGGCTGATTGTTGCGGTCTCGATGATAACCGGCGTGATGGTGTCAGGGATTATGTTCATAATTGCAAGTTCGATTGCAGGCTGGCTCATTGGCAAGGTGATTGATGTGATCACGGCAGAGAAGAAGGACCTGGTCCCAGTAGCGGTAAAGCATAAGTAATAATCGAAGATAGAATAAAGAAATCAAAGGAGGAAGTGTCATGAAGGAAGAAAGAAAACAGACGATGAAGGTAGGGACGAAGATAGGGGCGGCTCTGGGTGCGATAGTGTTTATGGTGTTTGGGATTGTGCCGGGGTTTTATTTCGGCAGTTACGGGGCGCTGGTTCTGATGAGCAGGCTTGCCGGGGAACCGGTTGAGCCTACGACAATCGTAAGAATGGTCACCGTAGTTGGCGTTCTACTGGGCCTTTTCTGTGGAGCAGCCGCAAGCATAGTGCTGGGTTCAGTATTTGGTACAGCCTTGGCCTGGGCAGTCGATGCTCTCGGTAGCCTCGGCACAACAAAAGCAACTGAAGAAGTCAAGGCACACAATTAAGAAAGTTTCAACATCCGGTTTTGAATTTGAAGAGACCCTTCCGAATAACGGAAGGGTCTTTCTTTTATGATCTCAGCGGGGTCGCCTCAATAGAGAGCGATTTGAGCCATTCTGTTATTTCACGTTTTGCTACCTTTGCATTATAGCCATACCAGAGTTTCCTAAGCTTAGGATAGGGTTCAAGGGCGTCCTTGAATCTCCGGAAAGTGCCCTGCCCACCCGGCAGTTGCCTGAGTTCCTCCCTGAGTTCAGCATCCTGAATGTTATCAATAAATTCATTCATCGCGGCAAATACGTTTCGCGGAGACCTTTCCGGTATTCTGACGTAGTTGTCTCCGCTAAGAAAAATATCCAGGGCCAGTTCAACCTCATCCTCCATCCATGCCGGGATGTCGATCTCCTGATCGAATATAACCTCTTCGAAATTCTCCATATCCTCATCAATATTTCTGGAAAGCAGCAACCGCGCCCTATTAAGGATATCTTCGGAAAGAATAAGGACTTCCCCGGTACTTAGATCCAGGAAATAATCGAATGCGTCCCTGACCGTATCTTCCATGGCCTTTTGCACTTCATCGAAATCAACAGTCAACGTTCTCATCGAGGCCGGATACAAGCCGAGTCAGCAAAGGATATTCTTTATTTACAACTGCCACTTCTTCTTTCAGGTACCTAAGGGCGGGCGGGACATATTTTAGGAAGTACGATCTGCCCTTTACCGCTGAGAGAAAGCCGTACGCACCCAGCGCCTGCATATGCCGCTGAAGACGGCAGGGGATTAATGTTTGCCTAAAGCCTTCTTCATCGAAGGCAGACCCGCGATAATCCCTGATTCCCTTGATGTAATATTCCAGCAACCTTGTCCGGCAGGTCGTCTCCATCGGCGCGTAAGGGTCCCATAAAAGCGAAGCAAGGTCATAGGCAGGAGGCCCAATCCTTGCCCCCTGATAATCTATGATTCTGGGGACATCTCCTTTGGTGACCATAACGTTTTGCGACTGAAAATCTCTGTGAATCACAGTTTTTTTGAAGGAATCGACATTCGCCGCAAGCCTGTCGAATTCTCTGCCGAGCAATGAAGCATCCGGAACCGAGATACCCCTGAGGCCAGCTACATATCTTTCCATGAAATAATCTGTCTCCCATCGAAGGTATGCAGCATCAAATACGCGTGAATGGAGTAATGAACATTCCGATACACTATCTGACACCCTTGTATGTAAAGCAATCATTATGTCTATAACGCGCATGTAGAGAGCTTCAGTATCCCCAGCTTTTTTCTGGCATTTAAGCCAGGAGTAAAGCGACGTATCCCCCAGATCCTCAAAAAGCATATAGACGCGCCCGTCTCCTGCCAGAACCGGCTGAACAGAATCCACGGAATCAAACCCTAGCAGTGCCGGCACCGGCAGAAGATGTTTTCTAAAAAACTCTGTATAAATTAAATGCCTTTGATAATCCGGGTCGTCTTTCGGGCATTCCATCAGGACTGCTGTTTTGTTTCCTTCCCTTACTCTGTAGTAATTTCTGTCGGAACCCCCAACGCCGATAATTGTGACTGAACTCCTGCCGGAAAATTCACCCGGCAATTTTGAAATTAACTCAGAAGGCAGTGAAGACAGGACCGCCGACTCCTCAAGGCTCAAAACGTAGTCCGGCCCAACGATGACGTTTTCTAAATGTGACCCTTCATCCACCCTTGCGCCAGGAAGCAAAATCGAACTACGGATTGATGTGTCTCTGCCGATAGTACAGTCTTTTTCAATCACTGTGTTTGCCCCCAGAACAAGTCCCTTGCATTCAATCGAAGGATGGATATAGAGCACCTCGCCGCTTTCTTTCAGTGATGAAAAAACCAATGAGGAATAAGCCTCCACAGTCCCGATATCAGTCCATCTGCAGCCGCTGAAATCGACCGTGCCCACTCTAAGGCCAGACTTTAGTGCTCTTCGCCAGGCGTCTATGACGCTCGATTTTCCGGCAGGGAGCAAACCCAGGAATTCTTCGGAATAAACCGCTATACCAGTAAAGGCAACCCTGCAAATACCTTTTTTTTCCGGCCGGTTGCCGCCCACTGAAAGCAGCTTTCCTTCTTCATCTACCCAGACGTTACTGAAATTAGGATGACTATGGACAGCAAGTGTAGCAACATTGCCTTCTGAAATATGTCGTTCAATAAGAACTCTCAGGTTTATATCCGAAACAATGTCCGCGTTATGGACAAGAAAAGTTGACCCGCTCAAAAAGTTCTCTGCATTTTTTAGAGCTCCTCCGGTGCCTAGTATGTCAGCCTCTTTAAAGAGTTCGATTCGGCCTTCGCAGGAAGAAGTCTCCGCCCAGTGACAAAGCATTTCAGCCCTGTAGTGTGCGTTTACACCAACGCAAACAGCAGGAACTGAAAAAACTTTCTTTGCCAGACCCTCAATAACGGGTTCTCCAAGAAGCGGCAGAAGAGGTTTAGGAAGGTGATTTGTTATCGGCCTCAGCCTTTCCCCGAGCCCCGCAGCTAATATGAACGCCTTAATCGTTTCCACGGTAGAGACTATAATTTTTTCTTATCGAACCATTAAAATTACTTAATTCGCCGGTCCACCATCTTTTCATGTCTTTAAGATTTCGCCCCTCCTCGATATCTCTTCTTACCCTGTCTGTGCCGGCCAATATGTCGATGGGCAGAAGTTTCTCCTCATATTCATATGGGGGACTTTTCCACGAAAAAAAATCCCCGTACAGATCAAAAACTGCTTTAATGACTGCAACTCCTGTCATAAAGGGCCTGAATTTCTTTCTTTCTGTAACGTGTATCTGCGCGCCGCCGCATAATGTGCCGGCGAATTTATGAAACGTAGGCAGAAAGGAATGAGGCCGGAATATTACCCCTGGCAACCGGGATTCTGACAGTTTTCTTATCAGGGCATCAGAATTAATAAAGGGCGCCCCAAAGATCTCAAAAGGGCGCGTAGTGCCCCGCCCCTCGCTCAAATTCGTACCTTCCAGAAGGCACATCCCCGGATAAACGATTGCGGTTTCAACACCAGGCATATTTGGCGAAGGCAAAACCCATGGAAGTCCGGTATCTTCAAACCACATTTGCCTTCTCCACCCCTTCATAGCTATGACAGTGAGATCGAGTCCGGGATTAAACGATTGCAGAAATAGCGCTATCTCGCCTATAGTCATTCCATGCCTGACGGGAAGCGGATAAAGTCCAACAAAGGATCTGTAATTAGGATCTAAAACAGGCCCCTCCGTCAAACTACCGCCAATAGGGTTGGGTCTATCCAACACAACGACCGGCTTGCCGGCCTCCCGGCATGATGTCATAACTAGGGCCAGCGTCCATATAAAAGTGTAATACCTGGAACCAATATCCTGTAAGTCAATGACCATTACATCGATATCACGAAGCATTTCCTGAGATGGCTGACGCACCTCGCCGTATAAACTATAAACCGGCAGTCCCGTATTCTCGTCGCGAAAGCCCCGCCATTCTATCATGTTGTCCTGAGTTTCACCCCTGATGCCATGCTGAGGGCCAAAAAGCGCCGTGAGTCTGAATTTTTTTGACTGGAGGCTTATAGTCACCGCATGCGTCAGGTTTCTGGTAACTGAGGCAGGATGAACCAAGAGCCCAATCCTGGCCCCATCGAACTTCCGGGGCCAGTCGCGTACAATCAAGTCGAGGCCTGTTCTTACCTTATTGCGCATTGAGGAAACACTTCGGGAGGTTATTCGAGAAGAAGATCCCTGATCTCCATTGTCAATTCTTTCAGCTTCAGGTCATGGTTTTCGAGGCTAACCTGGTGTATCTTAACGTCATTTCTTTTTTTGACTTCGCTGATGATTCCCGTGCCCTTGTCGGAGATCGAGGCGATAACCGGTTTCTCCCCGTTAAGAAGTTCCGTAACCAGTTTGCAGAACTTCTTTGAGAGAGATTCCGCCCTGCCGATCTCATCTATAAAATATAAACCGGTCTTTTTGTCCTTCGAAAAAACATTATCAAGCAAACTCTCAAACCCCTTCATATCGACACGCAACCTGCCGACACTGTATTTGCTCTTAAGCCCCACATGTGCAAGTATCCTGCTGTCGCCAAAAAGGCTGGCAATTAGCAGTCCGGTCTGCATGCCGTCTTCCGTAATCTCCGCCGTATAGAAACCTGAAGGATTGAACTCTTTGAATACCTCAGAGAGTTTCCTTATGAGTGTAGTCTTGCCGGAGCCGGGAATGCCCGTTAAAAGGATATTTTTTCTCATCCTGCCATCAATATTTCAAACAGCCTGTCGAACTCATCCAGTGAAAAATATTCAATTTCTATCTTCCCGCCTTTTTGGCCTTTGTGCACAATGCGCACTTTAGTTCCGAGATGTTTTATCAGTTTCTCCTCCAGCGAAGCAATCTGGGGATCCGTTTGTACTTTTTCGCCGCCCTTCCTGGGTTTCGAAATATTTCTCGCAAGCAGTTCGGTTTCTCTAACGCTAAGACTGCTTTTTATAATCTTCCGCGCTGCCTCAATCTGTCTGGCTCTTCCTTCAATGGAAAGCAAGGCCCGCGCATGCCCCATGCTTAAGGACCCATTATAGAGCATTGTCTTAATCTCCTCAGGGAGCTTCAGTAAGCGCAGATAGTTTGCAACAGTCGTCCTCTCTTTTCCAACCCTTGTCGCAAGATCTTCCTGTGTAAGTTCGAAATCCTTAACCAGGCGGCTGAAGGCCTCGGCTGTCTCGATGGGATTCAGATCTTCTCTTTGAATATTCTCTATAAGAGCTATCTCTAAGGACTCCTTTGAGGCGACGTTTTTAATAAGAGCCGGAATTTTCTTCAGTCCCGCAAGGATCGAAGCCCGCCATCTGCGTTCACCCGCTATCAGATTAAAGGCGCCATCTCCGGTCCTGGATACAATGACAGGTTGAAGCACCCCTTTTTCCTGAATCGACGCCGCCAGTTCCTTAAGCGATTCCTCACGAAAAACCCTCCGCGGCTGTTGTTTGCCCGGCAAAATCCTGTCTACATCCAGGTATGAAATCTCTTCGCCCTTTTCAGGTATCAGGGCATTAAGCCCTTTGCCCAACGCCGCTTTCATGCAGTATCTCCTTTGCCAAAGATAGATAACTCTGAGCCCCTTTTGACCGGATATCGTAGAGAATTATCGGTTTTCCATGACTTGGCGCCTCGCTCAGTGACACATTCCGCGGTATTATTGTAGAGTATACCTTCTCTCCGAAATGTTTCTTTATCTCCATCTCAACCTGATGTGAAAGGCTGTTTCTTGTGTCAAACATAGTCAGCAGAATGCCTTCTATGTCGATTCCTGGATTAAAAGAGGCCCTCACGAGGCGGAGTGTCCTTGTCAGAAGCCCCAGACCCTCAAGCGCATAATACTCACACTGAACCGGAACCAAAACGGACTCGGCGGCGACAAGAGCATTCACTGTCAGAAGCCCAAGCGATGGCGGACAGTCGATAAAGATATAGCGATAGTCATTTTTGATCCTTTCCAGTGTTTCCGAAAGGAGTCGCTCGCGACCTTCTCTGCCTGCAAGTTCTATTTCGGCGCCAAGCAGGTCTATGCTTGAGGGTAGTATAAACAGGTTTTCGACAGCAGTTGTCATGATAACATCCTCTACGGCGCTTGCACCTGAAAAAACGCCATAGAGGGTCTTCTGAAGGGAGTCCCTCGGTATTCCAAGGCCCGATGTGGAATTTCCCTGCGGGTCCATGTCTATGAGCAGGATCTTTTCACCTGAAAGCGCAAGGGCTGCAGCGAGATTTATCGCTGTGGTCGTCTTTCCTACCCCCCCTTTTTGGTTTGCAATAGCTATAATCTTATGCATGTCAAAAAGTATTATAGCATTTTGCCCCAGGATTCAATAAAAATCTTTGCCCTTTTATTGTGTTCCACGTGGAACATTCAGTCGGACAATTTGCCTTCCACCGTTCAGACTCCGGCTTCGGACGTGGCCCATCCTCCAAAGATTGGTGCAAACCGCGTCTCTGAAGTTTCGCTGCTAATGTCCTCGCGAGCACTTATCTTAAGAGGGGAAAAATGCGCTCAGGGCGAAACGAATGAAAAAACAGGGAAATGTGCTCCTTAACTCACGAAAGTGACTACGGGCGCAGAGTCGTAAATGAAAATAGTTCCACGTGGAACAATGCAGATGCTCAGGATGGCAGCGCAGAACGGCCTTTATTTTTTAACAAGCAGCTTTCTCACATCTCCCGTGCGGAGAGTTACCTTCTGCGAATCAAGAAATTCGAGAAAGGGCAGCGCATATTTTCTCGTAGTATTTAGCAGATCTCTGAACTCCGCCACCGTCATCTCCGGTTTTTGCTTAAAAAAATTCTTGACCAAAGATATCATTTTGTCATAAACGCCGACCGACAGATAGAGAGAGTCATTTACCTTGACAACCTTCGCTTCCTTCGACATCAGAGAGAGAATATCAGTCAGGCGTTTAGGATCTAATTTCAGGGACGACGAAATTTCTTCCTTCATGGGCGGTTGAAATCCGCCTTTGTCAAGAAAATCGAGCACCTTCACCCTGGAAGCCTCCTCGCTGCTTGAAAGCTCAACCTTAAAATCACGAAGCCTGAGAAGATCTTTTTCAGCCTGCACATCTTTCAACCCAGCCAGAATGAAATTAAACAGCCGCGCATCGGTCCTCAGCTGGTTTCTAATTTCTTCTTTGGACATGCCCGGCTTGAGGGGATTCTTCCTATGAAAAGCCTTCAGCAGTCCAAGTACTTCATGCTGAATAGACAAAAAATATTTATGGTGAATAAGCTGATCTTCAACAATATGTACTTCGCCGGATTTCTGGAGATCCCTGATTGTTTCGGCCAGAGATTCGAGATCCGTCTTAATCCATCCCTTAATCGAATTGAGGGAAATCCCCTGCGTTCCCGACTTTTCTATCTTCAGAGCTATTTTTTGCCTGAGACTTCCTGAGTAGAGCAGTCTCAGATCATCAATGCCCTCTCTGCGCCTCCTTCTGGATGGCAAAGAATCGAGGATTTCTCCTCCTCCCAGAGTTTCAAGCGGCGAGAACCTTCTTATAATATATCTGTCCCCAGAAACGACAATAACCGGATCCTGAAGTCTTAGTTGACAATAGCAGCTATCCTTAGGCCTAACCTCTTCTTTTTCATAAAGTATAATCCTGGCTACAGTTTCGGAAGTGCCAGCATAGAAATGTACCAAACTTTTATTCTTTAGGGGAGGCGTATCAGGAAGCAGCTGCAGATAAACATCAAGGGTTTTTGTCTCTGCGAAGCTGGAGGGTGCCGCAACAACATCTCCCCTCCTAAGGCTTTCCTTCTCGACCCCCTGCAGGTTTACCGCAACCCTCTGCCCGGCATAAGCCGTTTCGATAGCGCGTCCGTGGCTGTGAAGCCCTCTTACCTTGGCCTTTATATCAGCCGGCAATATTTCAACAGGGTCGTCCAGTGAAAGCTTCCCGGATATTGCTGTACCGGTAACGACAGTGCCGAACCCTTTTAACGTAAAAACCCTGTCTATGGGAAGCCTGAACAGGCCGCCTATGTTCTTGGGAGCAACATTGAGGGCGATCTCCCTTATCTCGTTTCTCAGCTTGTCAAGATTTTCACCAGTTTTTGCCGAGACGGGTATTATCGGCGATTTCTCAAGAAAAGTACCCTTGACAAAGCCGGTTATTTCATCCCTTACCAGTTCAACCCAGTCCTTCTCGGCAACGTCTACCTTGGTAATTGCTATGAGCCCTGTCTTTATCTTCAGCAGGTCGCATATAGCGAGGTGCTCCCGGCTCTGAGGCATAATGCCTTCATCGGCCGCGATGACCAACAAGACCATATCTATGCCGCCTGCTCCAGCCAGCATATTCCTGATAAGTTTTTCGTGGCCGGGAACGTCAACGATGCCGACAGACAGCTCGCTTTCCGGAAAAACAAGGTCAGCAAATCCTATATCAATCGTTATGCCACGCTCTTTTTCTTCTTTCAGTCTGTCAGGGTCAATGCCGGTTAGAGCCTTTACAAGCGAACTCTTTCCATGGTCTATGTGCCCGGCGGTACCAAGAATTATATGTCTCATCCGCCTACCGTCAAATTTATAATCATTATAATGTTATGACCTTGTATTTTGCTCATCATTTATCAAATTAACTTCAAATGCATGGTCAACGCCACTCCACAAGCTTTTTTAGATATTACTGTATATTTAATCTATAAACTCCTGAAGCCGTTCCGGATTTGGCTTATCTTATATGGAAATATCAGCTGTCACTCTTCAGACAAGGAAGAGGAAACAACCCTTACCAGGTCGTCAATATCCTTCTGTCTGATTGTTCTGGCGTCCAGAATAAGAGAATCATCCTTTATCCTTGCGATAACAGGGGGCGTTCCGCGTCGTAACCTCAATTCAAGCTCATTAACGGAGATGTGCGCCGGCTTTATAGAGACCGCATATGTCGGGAATTCAACCTCGGGGAGCGAACCGCCTCCTGCCTTCGAAGCATCCCGGAAAACGCAAATAACCGCATTTCCAGCCCTTTTCTGAAGTGCCGCCGATATTTTTTTCGCGCGCGCCTGGATTTCCCCAGGCGTCTGAAGAAGCATATTCAGCACAGGTATCTCTTTTTTTGCTTTCTCGATGTCGCCATATTCCCGGAGCGTCGCCTCAAACGCGGCTATGGCAAGCTTGTCTATGCGTACCGCCCTGGCAAGGGGATTCTTCTGTATCCGGTCCACGTATCGCTTTTTTCCGACGATGAGCCCCCCCTGCGGCCCTCCAAGCAGTTTATCACCGCTGAATGTTACGATATCGACGCCCGCGCGGACGATGCTTGATACGGATGGTTCGTCATGGATCCCATACGGCTTCAGATCTATCAGACATCCGCTTCCAAGATCGTACATCACCGGGACCTGGTGCCTGCCGCCCAAGGAGACGAGGTCCTCAATAGGGACTCCTTCCGCAAAACCGACAATCTTATAGTTTGACTGATGCACCTTCAGAATAAGGGCTGTGTTGTCGTTGACAGCGGCTTCATAGTCATAAAGATGGGTTTTATTGGTCGTTCCCACCTCCCTTAATATAGCCCCGCCCGCTGCCATCACATCCGGCACCCGGAAAGAACCGCCTATTTCGACAAGCTCACTTCTTGAGACGATGACTTCCTTTCCCTTTGCCATCGTGCTCAGGCACAAAAGCACGGCAGCCGCATTATTGTTCACTATTAGCGCATCCTCAGCGCCGGTAACGTCCGTGAGCAGCCTCTTTGTGTGCGTATGCCGCCGCCCCCTCTTGCCGGCTTCCAGATCATACTCCAGGTTGGAATAACTGCCGCTAACGGCACTCACATGACTGAGGACCTTATCCGAAAGAACAGCCCTGCCGAGATTTGTATGAATGACGATGCCGGTTGCGTTTACAAGAGGCAGAAGACTATAAGACGAAAGACTCTCAATCTTATGCCGGATGTCCAACGAAATACTTGCCAGCGACAGGTCAGTCGCCGCTCCCTCCAGTATTTCCTTTCTGCGTGCGGCAATCACTTCCCTGACCGCCTGCACCACAACCGTCCTTTGAAACTGTGCAAGCCACCCTTGTCCATCAGAGTTCTTAAGAACTTCATCCACCGATGGAAGGCCGGAAAGGAGTCTGTTTTTCTCTACCTTGTCCAAGCTTAGCCGAGCCCCATCTTTTTCAGCACCTGCTCCGCGCTGCCTCCCCCGGGAGCATCTTCAGGCAGATATAGCATCACTCCGCCCTTAACAGGCCTAATGACGATCTTTCCCTCCTGTGCAAGCTTGTTTGTGACCTCCACCGGATTGCCCTCACCAAAATATTTCTTGAATGCCTCGTTAAACCCGGAGTAGACAGAATGTATACCCTTAAAGCCCTCTTTCCTGAGACTGACTATCGCCCTTTTTACGAACTCCTCATGAGAAAGTTTTTCTTCCATTGCTCCCTCCTCGGTTCTTATTTTTACAGCCTATCTTCTGCCGGGGTCTACCGCGCCGGCCTCCAAAAAACCCTTCTCCCGAAATCGACAGCTGTCGCATCTGCCGCATGGCCTGAACATTGCGCGCACCTTTTCAGGGTCACTAGAGAATAAATCCGCCCCGTAACCGCCAAGCACCCTCCCGGAGCTTCCCCGGCCTGTCGAGATCTCAGGGTCGTAGCAGCTCCAAGTCAGCCCATAATCCAGACCAAGGTCGATCCCTCGTTTTATTATCTCAGATTTCTTCATGGAAATAAGCGGGGCATTTATCCTGAATTTAACCTTCCCTTCTAACGACGCTTTCGTAGCCAGATTGGCCATATTTTCAAACGCAGTCAAGTATTCCTGCCTGCAGTCCGGATATCCGCTATAGTCAACAGCGTTTGCGCCGATAAAGATATTTTCGGCTTCCAGCACCTCCGCCCAGGCCAGGGCAAAAGATAGAAATATCGTATTCCTGGCCGGAACATAAGTAATGGGAATACCGACCTCTGACGAGTCCTTGGGAACATCGATATCGGATGTTAAGGCAGACCCCCCTATCTCTCTGAGGTCAAAGGCCGTGACGAAATGTCTTTCAACATTCAGCGCCCTTGCGACCTGCTTTGCATACGAGAGTTCCACGCCGTGGCGCTGATTATAATTAAAACTCAGCGCGTAAACCTTAAACCCTTCTGCTTTAGCGATGGCAAGGGAAGTTGATGAATCGATGCCCCCGCTTAACAGCACTACCGCCTTGTTATTGCGCGTCACGCCCGTAAGTCTTCAACTTTCACCCTTTTCACTGGAGCCATTTTAATGCATCAGTATATATCGTCAGAAGAACCCTCTTTTCCGTCGGCGCCGGCAGATGCCAAAAAGAAAGAATCGCCTGAAACCCTGTAAATATACTGATGCCCCCAAGGGTCATTTTCGGTCGAAATAATATCAAGCGCGGCAGGATAAAATGAATGAGTAAATTTGTAAGCCTCAAGTTTTGACCTGAGAACTTCAATGTTTCCGGCCGCCCTGAATTCCTTCGAAAGTCCTCCCCCGATAAAGGCAGCAACGGAAACAGAAAGTATGAAGGACAGGCATATCGCACCAGTCACAAGCAGCTTTATCAGCGGCATTGACTTCTCCTTTGCAGCCGCCATTGCTACTGCTTCGCTTATTACAGGAGCCGCCTCGGCTTTTTCAACGACACCTCGTTCCATCAGTGAAAGGAGGGTTTTGGAGATCTCAAAGTTATCCCCGCCGCTAAGGTCAATGATAGTGCTTACATCACTTTCGCCGTCGACATACTTTAAGATCCCAGCCTCTTCTTCGCTTAGCTCCGACGTATCTGCGCCGCTTTTTTTGAAGACGGTATCCAGTGTAATCCTTTCACGTATGGAAGACCACTCATCAACAATCCTGAGACCATCCATCAGCAGATGCTGCGTGTCCAGGGAGGTGGAAAGAACCTTGTTTTCAGGAACAGGCTGGGAATTAAATTCGTATGTCCCCTGCTTCCAGTTAAACAGTTGAATGACTGTCTCTGTTATCTGATTATTAATGATATCCCTGACGACTTCCTTCGGCACGCACCCCTTCTCAATGAGGATATCGCCTAGCCTGACATTGCTTTGTTTCTGCGCCTCCAGCGCGAGCTGCAGGTCCGCTTCCCCGATCAACTCACGTTTAAGGAGGATTCTTCCAAGCCGATTGTCGTCGATCCTTCGACGAGATTCCGCCCCAACCACATTGCCTTCCAAAAAGTGTAATGTGACCTTATCCAGCTTGCCCTCGAGTGTCAGTACCCCGGTCTTACGCTGAAAATAAATAAGCTGCAGGATGTCAGCAAGTCCGAAATCAGTTAAAGAGCCTTCTAGAGCCATCCCTTTTCAATCCTCTTTTTCGTAATATAATAAAAAGCCAGATAAAGCACCGCAGCGCTCCACAGTGCCGCCCCTTTTATAAAACCATGAGATGTTAACGCGCTGTCTGGCACGAATGTCATAAGAGTTATCACAAGAATAAGAGAAAATAGCAAAGGCCAGAGCATCAGAAAACCCGGCAAAATTCTTCCGGCATAAACGTAGGAGAGGCCAGGCAGTGTGAAGGATAAGACCTTCATTGCATTCCTACGTCTCCGCTTCTGTTCATAAATACCCAGGAGCCAGGCAACCCTCTCTTTCACGTCGAGTTCATCGAGTTTCACAAAAGAACCAAAACATTGAGGACACATCTCTCCCCACATAAGTCGTCTTTCACATCTATTACAAACAATTGTGCCGCACTTACTGCACCTTACAGCGTGCTGATGCCAAATACTATCGATCATATAAAACAGGATAATCAGGATTATTGCAGTCAATGAAATCATGGGAGACATAACAGAAGCAATCCTCGCAGAGGAAGCAGAATAAAACCGGTTAAAAGCAAAATCCCAGATTTCTGAATAAGGCAGAGGTTCGTCTATCACGAACCTGTTAACGTTGCGGCCGGCTATTGTCCTGTATGCCGATACCGCCGCCCTGTCAACCGCAAGTGCCGACTTGAAATATTGCTCGCCCCCCGAGAAATCCAGCATCTCCCTGGAAACCTGGGAAAGGTTGTAATATGCAGAGGCCAGAGGTTTGATATTTACCGCCGAGGTATAAGCCTGGACAGCCTGATGAAGAACGGACCTCTGTCTCTCGTCAAAATTATACAATCCGATATAGCAGTTGCCAAGATTCACGTAAACCCCGGGGTCCGGTCTGATCGTAAGCAGTTTTTTATAAACATCGATCGCTTCGTTAAAGCGGCCCTTCCTTTTTAAAGCCAGGGCGTAGGAATAGAGAGAAGCATAGTCTGCACTGTCTTTCAAAGTCGAAAGCGCGTAATCGCTGTCTCTGCCCTCTCTGACTTTCACTATTGCCTTGAAGACGCCGGAGGACGAAGCTTTCAGATAGGCCGTCGCCGTCTTCGAAAAAACCGGATAACAAACAAGCAAAACCAGAAACAAATAAACCGTGAGCCTGTCGTATCTTTTCATGTACAAACCTACCAGCAGCAGCATCCCTCCAAGAAATAAAAAGGGACTCGCCACGGCCAGCACCATGATAACGGCAAGAATAAGTCCTCTTGAACGACTCTCTTCTATGTCGTGGGCTACAAGCGGAATGTCAGCCACAAGTCTCACCAAAACGATCACGCCAAAGGCGGCAGCAAACGAAATGATCACACTGAGAACAAGGCAACCTATAAGGGTAAAAGACCACCAGAAATTTCTAGAATAAGCATCTATCCCCTGTATTATGTAATCGACACAGTTTAATATGCCGTCGCCGGATAATGAAAAGACGGCTTTAGACAACTCGAAATACACAGCGGGAAGATCAGGAGAATACTCCTGGGCCTTCTTTAACAGTTCGACCGCATGCGCCCCGTCTTTATGAGCCTCTTCAATCAGAAGATATGAATAAGCGTCAGAATTTCTTATGCCGCGGTTTAACTGGCTGTCGGAAGAAATATCGCCCCACGAAACAGAAGGGGCAATTAGAAGACACAAACATAGCACTGCCAATGCAGAGGCCCATCTCATGCCCTGGCACCCACCTTCGTCTCTGTACCACCGAGCAGACGGCGTATATTGCCCATGTGACGAAGAAATATCAAAATGGTCATAATCAAAAAAACGGGTATTTTCCATCGCGAGTCAAAAACCAGCGCAGCAATAGGAAGAAGACCAAAAGAAACCAGAGCTCCCAAAGAAGAATATCTCGAAATGAGAACCGTCATCAGCCATATTATAATAGTAAAAATACAGATTTGTGGAGAATAAATAATCAAAACACCCAAGCTTGTAGCAACTCCCTTGCCGCCCCGGAACTTAAGAAACAAAGAAAAATCATGTCCCAATACTGCAAACAAGCCCACGACTCCCTCAAAAAAAAGACCGGCACTGAAGTATCTGGCTATAGCAACGGCGGCAACTCCTTTCAGACAGTCCCCAAGAAGGGTTAGCAGTGCAGGCCACTTTCCGGCAGTCCTAAGCACATTCGTTGCGCCAATATTTCCGCTGCCTGAACTTTTAAGATCTATGCCCTTTACCTTAGCTATCAGCAGTCCTGTGGGTAAAGACCCCAATAAATAGGCAAAGACCGACAAGATAACAATTTTCAAACAGTTCTCCAGAAGGCAAGGGTATATTTAACGCCTGAGACGACAGCAAGCACCAGTGCAACCCAAATAAGCACAAGCCCAACATCATATAAATCAACTATAAAAAAATTGCCCATTAGGATCAGGCATATTATTGCAGCTATCTGTGCTGAGGTCTTAAGCTTTCCGCCCATCTCCGCAGGTATCACTATGTCCCTTGAGAGCGCGACAACCCGCAGTGCCGTAATCAGAAAATCGCGCACTATAAGCACAATAGCCATCCACGCCGGCAGCCTCTCCATATCCACGAGCACTATAAGTGCTGTAATAATAAGAAATTTGTCGGCGATTGGGTCCATAACAATACCGAATTTTGTCACCTGCCCTGAACGACGGGCAAGGTAGCCATCTAGGAAATCCGTGATCGATGCTATACCAAATACCAGGACCCCTAAAAAAGGATGCTGATAAACCGATATGACGAAAAAAGGTATGAGGACTATCCTGCTTAAGGTGAGTACAGTAGGTACGTTAAGCCTCAAGGTACCCATCAATAATCCCTCTCAATAACCCCTTTGACCCAAGAATAAGATCGGTCACCTCGCGCACTGCGCCCCTGCCGCCCCGGTTTTCAGTGACCAGCAATGAATATTTCTTTATCTCATTGTCTGCGTCAGCGACAGTTATAGGCAGGCCTACTCTTTTTATCAACGGCAGATCCACAATATCATCGCCCACAAAGGCCACTTCCCTGTCCGAAAGTGAGTATTTTTCAATAAGAGAGAGATACACGGCAAGCTTATTGAAACTCTTCTGGTAGACCTCTGCTATGCCGAGTTCACGGGCCCGCCTCTCCACAACTTTAGATTGCCTGCCTGTAATAAATGCGACATTAATGCCTGCGCGCAGCAACATCTTTATTCCATGCCCGTCGCGGACATGAAAGGCTTTGTATTCATTCCCATCGTTGTCCAAAATTATGCTGCCATCGGTTAATACTCCATCGACATCAAGAATAAGGAGTTTGATCTTGGCGGCTATCCCTGCAATGTCTGCTTTAGATTTTTTTTTCACCAGCTATCCCTGTAAAAAATATGTATTTTTATCATTAGAGGCAAGACATGAAACATAGATTAAGCTTCAATTTTCTTTCTGTCAAGACATTATTAAGGACTCTTCTCTTACTTATTTTATTTAAATAAACAGTAGTTGTAGAAGGGGGTGTCAGTAAGTATAAAAGAAAGAAAAGATATTGATTTACAAAGATAAAAATCACTCAAATCTATGTTAAAAAAAAGGTCTTTATACCAAGAAATTTGCCGAACAAAAAAATGCCACCGGATACTGACAGAAATATAACAGGAATGTTGTTTGAAATATCGAATTAGGATATAATAGCTTACCTGCCGGGATGAATTACTAACAATTGTTAAGAATATGTTAATAAATATAGCGCGCGCTTGAATTATGAATACAGAAGACATATGGAATAAAAGCCTCTCGAATATTGAAGGAAAGGTGGGAGGCACGATTTATGATCTCTGGTTTAAGCCTATCAAACTCTCTCATCTGAAGGAGCAGACGGCGACCCTGGAAATTCCGAACCGCTTCTTTAAAGAATGGATCGAAGATTCCTATCCCAATCTTATCAAAGAATCGATTGAGAACGTGGTTGGGTATCCCGTCACATTGCGTTACAAGATCGAGGAGAAGCAGCAAAATACGCAGAAAAAGATCATAGAGAAGCTCGAAAACAGAAGGATAAAACTCGCCAGTAAAGGCATCTATCTTAACCCGAAATATACCTTTCAGAATTTCATTACGGGCAGCAGCAACCAGTTTGCTCAGGCAGCAGCCATCGCAGTTGCCGATTCGCCCGGCAAGACCTATAACCCCCTTTTTATTTACGGCGGGGTAGGTCTTGGAAAAACCCATTTAATGAACGCCATAGGCAACAAGGTGCTCGATGCACGAAGTGATTTCTCGGTCCTGTACGTTTCTTCCGAACAATTCACAAATGAGGTCGTCTCTTCCCTCAGACATGACAGAATGGCCGAGCTGAAGGAAAAATACAGAAACCTCGACCTGCTGCTTCTGGACGACGTGCAGTTTATCGCAAAAAAAACCGCGACCCAGGAAGAGTTCTTCTACACCTTCAATGCCCTCTACGAAAAGCAAAAACAGATTGTCATTTCTTGCGACAGACCGCCAAAGGAAATCAGCGAGGTAACGGACCGTCTGAGGTCGAGATTCAACATGGGGCTTATTGCCGATATCCAGCCGCCGGACATAGAGACAAAGCTCGCCATCATATACAAGAAGGCCGATATGATGGCGTTAAGGAAGATACCTGAAGACGTTGCCAATTTCCTCGCTGCTAAGATAAGGTCCAATATTAGAGAACTTGAGGGCTGTCTTATTCGTATTGCGGCGCAGGCGTCTCTTACCGGCGAAGATATCAATATCGAGACCACGAAAAAGATACTTAAGGACATTATCCATGACGACGAAAGACCAGTCACCGTCGATGCTATCCAAAAATTGGTTTGTGAGTTTTATAATATCAGTCTTTCGGATATCAAGGCCAAGAGAAGGACGAAGGATATAGCCCTGCCAAGGCAGGTAGCAATGTATCTGGCCAAGCAGGTCACCGAGGCCTCCTTAAACGATATAGGAAAGCACTTTGGAGGAAAGGACCATGCCACTGTCATATATGCCTGCAAGCAGATAGAAGAGCGCAGGGCGAAGGACGAAACTTTCAACAGGATTATGGAAAATCTTTTGCAGAAGATAAAGAACTGAGGAGGGGTTACATGAAGATTATTGTCTCCAGGGATGAAATTCAGGCGAAGCTCTCGAACATACAGAATATTGTCGAGAAGAGAAATACAATGCCTATTCTGAGCCATTTTCTCCTTGATGCCGGCAAGGCCGGATCATTTATCACGGCAACAGACCTTGACACCGCCCTGAAGGAGCCCCTCCGGATAAAGGTGGAGAAGGAAGGAAAAATATGCATCCCGGCAAGGAAGCTCTTTGAGATCGTGAGGGAGGTCGAGGGGGATCTTCTCCTGGAGTCGGTCGATGATCAGTGGCTGAAACTTAAGGCGGGAGCCAGCAGCTTCAGGCTTGCCTGCCTTTCCGCAAAGGAATTTCCGGCATGGCCCGGCATGGAAGATATGGAGGAGATACAGGTAGGCGCGAAGGTGCTTGCCGAGGTGATAGAAAAGACGGTCTACGCAGCAGGCGAAAGCGATACCCGGTACACCCTTAACGGTCTTTTGTTTCATATCGTGCCTGACCTTAAGACGACTGTTGTTGGGACGGACGGCCACCGCCTGGCCATGATAAAAAGAGAGTTCGAGGGAAAGGTAAGGGAGGAGCGAAAGCTGATCATCCCGAGGAAGGCGGCGGGCGAACTGAGGAAGCTTCTCGATAAAGATGAAAGCAATGTGCGTATGACGCTATGTAAAAACCATGTCCTTTTTTCTATAGGAGAAATACAGTTTCTTACAAGGCTTATTGAGGGAACTTATCCAAATTATGAGCAGGTGCTTCCCTCTTCTTCCGAGAAAAAGGTGACTGTCCAGAGAGAGCCGTTTGTAAAGACCCTGCGCAGGGTGGCGATAATGTCCAGGGAGAGGTCCAACGCGGTCAAGGTAGATCTTTCAAGCGGGTTGATTGCTATTTCATCTTCAAATCCTGACCTGGGCGAAGCCCGCGACGAACTGAGCGTGGAATATAAAGGGGATGAGCTGTCTCTTGGCTTTAACGCAAGGTATCTGATAGATATCCTTGAGGCGATGGCAGCTGAAAAGGTGGTTTTGGATCTTCAGGCGCCTCTAAGCCCTGTCCTTATCAGGGATGAAAAGGATGAGGAATACCGCTGCGTGATAATGCCGATGAGGATCTAGAAATAACAGAGGGCTTTAATATACGAAAAAAATTTAGAGCAGAAATAAATACAGAGGAACAATGGAAGAAAAAAATGCAGCACAGAAGGCCGAGACCTACGGGGCTGAGGATATCAAGATACTGAAAGGGCTCAGCGCAGTACGCAAGAGACCGGCGATGTATATAGGCTCGACCGGTCCCGAGGGGCTCCACCATCTTGTCTATGAGGCCGTTGACAACAGCGTTGACGAGGCTCTTGCCGGATACTGTAATAATATCGATGTCATTTTGCATCACGATGGGAGCTGTTCGGTCATAGATGATGGAAGAGGCATTCCCACCGGACCTCATCCCGGCGACCCTGAAAAAAGGACCGCTGCTGAAGTGGTCCTTACTGAGCTCCACGCGGGCGGGAAATTCGAGTCAAAGGCGTATAAAATATCAGGCGGTCTTCACGGCGTTGGGATTTCGGTTGTCAACGCACTTTCCGAATGGTTAGAGGTCGAGATCAGGCAAAACGGGCAGGTCTTTCATCAGCGGTTTGAGCGGGGCAGGCCCGGCGGACCCCTGAGTGTTGTCGGAAAGACGAAGGGCAAAGGCACAAAGGTTACTTTCAAGCCGGACCCCGAAATTTTCACTGAGATGACTGAATTCAGCTATGACATACTTTCCCAGAGGCTTAGGGAGCTTGCGTTTCTGAACAAAGGATTAAAGATCACCATCCTTGACGAGAGGGTGGATAAGAACCAGGAATTTCTTTATAAGGGCGGGATAGTCTCTTTTGTTGAGCACTTAAATAAGAACAAAACCCCGCTCCATCCAAAACCGGTGTATGTCTCAGGCGAAAGAGACGGCATAACCGCTGAAGTCGCCCTTCAGTATAATGACAGCTACGCAGAAACCATTTTTACCTTTGCCAATAATATCAATACAAAAGAGGGCGGCACCCATCTGATAGGCTTCAAATCGGCCCTGACGAGAACTGCCAACAGCTATGCCACATCAGCTTCGATTTTAAAAAACGGGAAGGGGGAGAGCATATCCGGCGATGACATAAGAGAGGGACTTACGGCTGTTATAAGCGTAAAGCTTCCTAACCCACAGTTTGAGGGCCAGACGAAGATGAAGCTTGGCAACAGCGAGGTCAAAGGCATAGTTGAATCTATTGTAAATGACACGCTTTCTACATATTTTGAAGAAAACCCTTCCATCGCAAGAAAGATAATCGAAAAGGCGATCCAGGCGGCGAGGGCCAGAGAAGCGGCAAGGAAAGCCAGGGAGCTGACAAGAAGAAAAGGGGCGCTTGAGGATACGGGCCTTCCCGGGAAGCTGGCTGATTGTTCTGAAAAAGATCCCGGCCTCAGCGAACTCTTCATCGTTGAGGGAGATTCGGCCGGCGGCTCGGCAAAGCAGGGCAGGGACCGGAGGATGCAGGCCATTTTGCCTCTGCGGGGAAAAATATTGAATGTTGAAAAGGCCCGGTTCGATAAGATGCTTGGCTCCGAGGAAATAAGGATACTCATCACTGCGATGGGGACCGGCATAGGGGCAGACGACTTCGACGTATCGAAAATCAGGTATCATAAGATCGTCCTTATGACCGATGCGGACGTCGACGGCGCGCACATAAGGACTCTTCTTCTTACCTTCTTTTACCGCCAGATGCCGCAGGTTATCGAAAACGGTTTTCTCTACATAGCCCAGCCGCCTTTATTTAAGGTAAAAAAGGGCAAGACAGAAAAATATATCCAAAACGAAAACGAGATGCAGAATATGCTTTTTGAACTCGCGTCCGAGGATATAGCGGTGGCTATCAGGGGGCAGGAGGTAAAAGGGAAGGCGCTGATCCCCTTCCTTAAGAGACTCTCCAGTTATGAAAAACTGATGGAATGGTTCAAAAGAAGAAGGAGGGACACATCAGTACTACGGGTCTTGATTGATGAGGGAATCAATAAGTCCGTACTTAAAGACAGAAAGGCAATTGCCGCCCTTCTTGAAAAAATCAGCAAGGCGGTCCCGGACGCTGCTATCGGCGAAATCGCAGAGGACGAAGAACACGAGGGCTTCCGCGTTGAAATCAGAAGACAAAATTACAAACTCATACTGGATTCTAATCTGCTTTTATCTCCTGAATTCAGGGAGCTGGAAACCCTGCACGGCTACATGAAAGAAATGGGCAAGCCGCCCTATACCATCTCCACAAAAGACGGACCGAAAACACTGAATTCCACGACTGAACTCTATGGATTTATATTCGAGGCTGCAAGGAAGGGGCTTTCGATCCAGAGATATAAGGGGCTGGGGGAGATGAACCCGCATCAACTTTGGGAGACGACGATGGACCCGGAGAAAAGGACGCTTCTACAGGTAAGCATCGAAGACAGTGTCCAGGCTGATGAGATATTCACAATACTTATGGGCGACCAGGTAGAGCCGAGAAAAGATTTTATCGTCAAGCATGCGCTTGAGGCGAGGAATATAGATATTTAGCTGTTAATGCTATTCCAGAGATAGTAAAAAGTGAAACTCGCGATGGTTACAAGGAAGAACACCTAGTTCACTGTAATTATATGATCCATCATATTCACAGATAATCTTCTCTGCGAGGATACCATGCGTCAACCGCTTTAGCAGGGGTTTTAAGAACTTTCACGCTGTGCTCGCGGTTGGAGGAGATCACAACCCCGTCCCCTTTTCTTAAAATCTTAGTCTTTCCTTCAACGGTAAATTCGAGTTCTCCTTCCAGAATATATGTAATCTGCTCATGTGGGTGTTTGTGTGAAGGTATTACAGCATTTGGTTCAAACTCAAAGATCGTCATCATTGTCTTGTCCCCCGATATAGCCTTCAGCTTGACTCCTTCGATCGGTTGTTTTACCTGTAAATTTGATTCAGAGAAAAAACTCATAGCCCCTCCATATCATTGGTTGTAATCGGGACAAATTGTACCATATCTAAGATTGTGTGTTTCAGGAAGCAGAGATGACCGTTTTGCAGACCCTTTAATTTTTATGGTTAGGCGTTAGACTATTATTGGAGGTAGCTTATAGAACTATTAGGACTCTTTTTCAGTATCTGCCCTTGTGGGGCAAATCAAATCTGAGCAACAGGAGGTAAGACCAATGAGTTTCTGGGAGAAAATAAAGAGTGATTTGGAGCAGGGCCTAGTGGAAGGAATTGATATATTGAAAGAGGGAGCAGCATTTGTAAAGAAAAAAACTGAAGAACTTACGGAGGAAGGTAAACGAAGAGTCAACCTCTTTGAACTGAAGACAAAGGTGAGACAGGAGATGACTGAGCTCGGAGGACAGGTTTATGATCTCAAGCATCAGGGGGAAAGTCTTTTTTCGGACAGTGCAGTCAAGGCAATTATGGAGCGGATCGAGAAACTTGAGAATCAGATAGCGGAGCTTGAAGGGAAAAAATGATGAATGCAAAAAAGAGCAGAGGTATGGGAGACTAACTGATTAAATTTCAAGCTTCGTCAGATAAAAAACGATCTCAGTGAATATTGCGGTGATATAAATGGACATGAATAATGATGAAAGGGCAGGCCGCCTTCTTAAAATTGAATATGAGTCTATACCGGAGATGATCCTAAATTATTCCGTTCATTGTTTTACTTCTCAATTTCCGCAATGCAGGCAATATACGGGCATTTGGGACTGTGGCTCGTCCGCAACTAGAATTTCTCAGAAAGTTGTGCAAGATTTGCAGCTAAAACCATTAGGTACGGTTTCAGTGAGAGAATTCGGGGCAAGCGAAAAAATTAGAGAAGTTTTTTCCTTGAGTATTGCCTTGTCACCAGACATTGTTTTTTCCGATGTCCGTGTCACGAATGGATACTTCCCTCCAGACTTCGATGTCATAATCGGCCTCGACCTTATGACCCAAGGGGATTTTCGATTAAGGAAAGAAAATGGGAAAATGGTAGTTGAATTTCTCGTAGAGTGAAGAGCGCTATTGCTGAGTAACTTGCATTAGTCCCTTCTGAACAGAGTTGCCTTCACCTGCCAGCTAGGATCAAGATGCCTGCAGCGATCGCGAGCACCGCCAGTACGGTATGGATAGTGAAGAGCCCGGCGCCAACAATCTGGAGAAGACCTGTCACGACAAGCCAAATGCCCAGCAGGAGCATTCCCGTGTTCCTTGTAAGCTTCATCTTATTTCGCCTCCTTCCTCCTATCTTTATTCTACTCTTTTTCTGCAAATGAGGTTCACAGGCCGCTGCAGAGAAACACAGCCGCTGTGAGCATTATCAACATGTCCGCGCTTCATGAACATTTCGCCTAGGGACTTCGAGGACCTCACGAAGCAGTCGCCCTGAGGCTAGCATCAAATTGTACCTTGTCAAGTGGATCTTCGTTGTACCATTTTCAAAAAAGGATGGTAGACTGTTACTAACGGAGGGTAATTCGTGGCACTATTCAGACTTTTTCTTGGGATCGCGCTGCTAGTTATGGGACGGCGACTTTTCTGGCTCTTTCTCGGTGG
>JBAIXS010000141.1:0-2188 GCA_037916395.1 Candidatus Sulfobium mesophilum | reverse complement strand
TTGAATAAAATTTTCCGTGGGGACGGATGCGCAAAAGATATTCTTCTATTCTTGTATTGATTGTCTTGCTCTTACTGAGTGCTTTCGCTGCGTGGTCCGAGGCTGGCGGGATCGTTGCGCTAAAAAGTGCCCGGATCAAGCCCTACGACGATGCCGTTGAAGGTTTCAGGAGTTCCTTTGGCAATGACGTAACCGAAGTGGTCATGACTGAGGCAGAGCCTGACGAGGTCATGCGAAAGCTCCATACTTCCGGTGCAGAAGCAATTTTTGCCGTCGGAATGGACGCCCTCAATCTGGCAAGGTCTGCCAGCGACATTCCGGTCATATACGCCATGGTCCCTCACGCGCCAACGAATAATTCCAACTCCAAGCCCATTTCAGGCGTGAGTATGTCTATTTCGCCCGACAGGTACATAAGTTCGATGCTAGACGTATTTGATGGCGCAAAGAGGATAGGCGTGATATATGACCCGAAGAATTCAGAGCCCTATATTAAAGATGCATTGCAGTCAGCGCAGACCAGGGGTGTAGAACTTGTCTTAAAGAAAGCATCAAAGCCGTCAGAAATCCCGGCCATTATCGATTCGTTGAAGAACAGGATAGATGTCTTCTGGATGCTCCCCGACGCGACAGTCATCAGCCCGGAGACGGTGAAATACCTTCTCCTCTTCTCTTTCCAGAACAAGGTTCCGGTATTTACGTTTTCGAGAAAATATGTCGAAATCGGCTCTGCCGCCGGACTGTACGCCTCACCTTTTGACATGGGCGTGCAGGCAGGAGAGATGGCGCGGAAGATCGTTACAGAGAAAAATCGGAAGGCGATCAGGGCGGACGCGAGAAAGACATCATTGGCTATTAACGGCAAGATAATGAGAAAACTCGGGATGAAGGTCAGGCCCGGCCTCATGGACAGGGTGGAAAATGTTGACTGATAAGGCCAGAGGCAGCTTCAGCTTCAGGATCTTCAAGTCGTTTGCGCTATCGATCCTGCTTGTCTTTGCGGCCTTTACGTCTGTATTCATCTATTATGAGAATAAGGCTGTGCGGAACGACCTTTACAAAGAGGGAAAGATGCTGGCGGACCTTCTTGCGTATAACGCAAGAACATGGGTCTTCGCCGAGAATAAGGAGATGCTGAAGGACGCGGTCAAGGGGATATTGGACCAGAAAAATGTTCTTGCCGTTGTCATATATAACGCGGACAAAAAAACGCTGCTCATCGAAAAGAGAGAAGCCAAACAGACTTCGCGAAATACAATTCACACTGGACTGGAGTCCATTGAAGTCAGTTTTGTCCAGGAAGCGGCTGAATCTGCAGAAACGGAGGGCACGATCAATTTCCTGTCGCCTGTGAAACTTGATACATACAAAAATCCCGAGGAGGCGTTTTATCTGGATTTGGAACATACTCAGACCAAACAGACCGTGATCGGGTATGTGAAGGTAATAATGGACAAGAGCATGCTCAGGCGGGAGATGAATGCGATTTTGCTTCGAAACGGTCTCACGGCGCTGGTCTTATTATTTTTGGGGAGCAGTGCCATCTATGTTTCTGTCAGGCGGGCGACACGTCCGCTTACAAGGCTCGCGGAGTCTGCCAGGTCTCTGGGAAGGGGCGAGACTATCGAAAAAATCCCGGTGGAAACCATGGACGAAATCGGACGATTGGCGATCGATTTTAATGCCATGTCCGACAACCTGAAAAAACGGGAGGAGGAAAAGGAGGCGCTTGAAGAGCGGCTAAGGCATGCGCAGAAGATGGAAGCCATAGGTACGCTTGCGCGCGGGATTGCGCACGATTTCAACAATATCCTTGCGACCCTCAGGGGATCCATATATCTTATGGAGAAAAAACTTCAGGAACGGATCGATATTAAGCAGTATACCGGGCAGGTGCATAATTCGATAACGAAGGCCCAGAACCTCGTGCGGAGTCTGCTCACCTTTAGCAGAACGCAGAAGATTGAATTATATCCTATGGATATCAATAGCATCATCAGAAAGCTTCAGCCGATGCTCCTAAGTATTGCCGGTGAAAACATACGGCTGCAGATCGCTCTCTGCGATGAGGCGCTGATGGTATTGACGGACCGCCTGCCGATGGAGCAGATCCTTATGAACCTCTGCTCCAATGCGCGCGATTCAATGTCTGCTGGAGGGTCGATAACGATATCAACAAAGTGCTCTG
>JBAIXS010000140.1:0-2943 GCA_037916395.1 Candidatus Sulfobium mesophilum | reverse complement strand
CATATGGAGGCTGTATGAAAGCATACGAAATCAGGGAGGCATTCGGCTTAGATCATCTCACACTTGTTGAGCGTGAGATGCCCTCGCCAAAGCGGACACAAGCTCTCGTAAAAATCAAAGCAGCCTCTCTGAACTACCGGGACCTGCTGATGGTGAAGGGTCTGTACAATCCCAAAATCCCCCTTCCATTCACGCCTTTTTCTGATGGAGCCGGTGACGTAATCGCGGTGGGGGAAGACGTCTCCAGGGTAAAGGTCGGCGACCGCGTCGCGGGCATCTTCATGCAGGATTGGATCGATGGCGAATTGACCGATGCCAAGTTCAGGTCAGCTCTGGGCGGAGGGGCGCAAGGCATGCTTGCTGAATACGCGGCACTGGATGAGCACGGTCTTGTACATATCCCAGCGCATCTCTCTTACGAAGAAGCCTCAACACTTCCCTGCGCCGCGGTTACGGCGTGGCACGCGCTGATAGAAAGCGGGATAAAGCCGGGGCAACGCGCACTTCTTCTCGGCACCGGAGGCGTCTCGATCTTTTCCCTGCAATTCGCGAAAATGGCCGGCGCGGAGGTGATCATCACTTCGGGCAGTGATGAAAAAATTGCAAAAGCCCTGAAGCTCGGAGCGGACCATGGTATCAACTACAAAACGGTGCCTGAATGGGCCGGAAGAGTCCGCGAACTGACAGGAGGCACAGGCGTTGACGTTGTTGTAGAAGTGGGGGGCGCCGGCACTCTTCCTCAGTCTCTGAAGGCAGTCCGCACAGCGGGACGTGTCAGCCTTGTAGGGGTATTGTCAGGGGGCTCCGGAGAAATAAACCCAAGGCCGGTCACCATGAAAAAAATCCGTCTTCAGGGAATCCTCGTGGGCTCCCGCGAGATGTTCGAGGGCATGAACCGGGCAATAAGTCTGCACAGACTTCGTCCGTTAATCGACTGTGTCTTTCCTTTCGGGGAGGCAAGGGATGCGCTTCGCCATATGGAAAGCGGGGCGCATTTCGGCAAGATTTGTATCTCGGTTGAATGAATATTTATTCACTTTTTTCATTGCCAATCCCTCTAACGAACATATCTTTTCTTAATATCGGGTATTAGCCTCATTTGGGGGCGTCATCGGCGATAACTCCAGCGCGTGGCTGTTGGTTTCCAGTACCTCCTTGAAGCTCCGAGAAGGGACCACTGAAGCCATCTGCCTGCTTGCCTCGATGCCGCCTCTCATATTGTTGCTTTCGTGATATAATTATCTTGTCCTATAAGCTTGAAAATCATTTAATGAAGATTACTTTAGTTCGGAGTAAAAGTATGAAAAGATATAATAATCAGAAGCGGTCAATTCTCGTCTTTGCCGGGCTGCTTCTATCATTTATCCTGCTTTCAGCCTCCTGGTCTTATGCATCCGCTGAAACCTTGGGTCCCGGGGATGTCATAAGGAACTTTAACGCCACATTGCTTGAGACAATGAAAAATGGGGACCAACTAGGATATTCCGGCAGATATAAACTCCTTGACCCGGTTATTAAAGATTCCTTTGCCCTTTCTTTTATGGCAGTGCAGTCACTGGGGAGATATGGCAAGAGCCTCAAGCCAGAAGAAAAGGATTTGTTTGTCAAAACATATACAGACTGGACAGTCGCCACTTATGCAGCGCGCTTCGACAGCTATTCAGGAGAGAGATTCGAAGTCGTTTCGGGGTCAGATTCCAGGCAGGGCACTGTGACCGTAATAAGCAAGTTAGTAAAAAGCAGCGGAGATGAGGTCGTCTTCCACTACCTGATGCGAAAAATCGAAGGAGCGTGGCGCGTGGTTGATATCCAGATAAAGGGCGTCAGCCAACTCGCCCTCACGCGGGCCCAGTTCGCCGGAGTACTCAGGGAAAAAGGATTAAGCGGCCTGATCTCTATGCTCAAAGAAAAGATAAGGGGGTTCGAAAAATCAGGGAAAAAAGATTAGGTTCAAACCTTTTCCCGCTAAACTCCCCTGGAAGTATTTAACATGAAAAAAAATTCCGAGTCCAAAGAGAAGCTCTTTACAACATCGCCTTCTTTTTCTTCCCTGCTTCCCTGGTAACTTCCTCGTTCATTTCCCTATTCTTGGTCACAACAGGCCAGTTATTCAGATCATGAGCGATCTTGTGGCAGTCGCCACATTTGGGGAATTTAACCATAAGATCTGCCAAATGAGGTGAACCGTGGCAATCATTGCACGCTGGTATCATTCTGTGCCTATCCTTGTGACAGGATGCACATGTCATATTTGCGTGCTTTGTAGCGCTCATTTTAAGGACGTCAAAAGCCTTCTTATGACATCCCGTGCAGTCCTTTGAAGGTGTGTCGGCAGCATAAGTCACAAGCTTGGGCACATGTGCCTTATGGCATTTCTTGCAATCAACTGCCGCCATCTCCACCGAGTGCGGCTTGTGGCATTGCGTACACTGCGGAAATTTGCGGTGGACATTGTGGCAGGTAGAACATTCAAGCGCGCTATGCTTACTCTTATGGTCTTTGAGTTCGGCAACCTGCCCGGAGTGGCAAGTGACACAATTGCCCTTTATGTCGGCAAAAGAAATATTCAAGGGTGTGTGAGGGTTCTTGTGACAGCCGCGACAGCCATCCAGTTCAAAGTGGGCCTTCTTCGTCTTCAGATGGCACCTGCTGCACTTCTGAAGTGCCTTTCTGGCCTCCGGAGCATGGCCGAGATGGCAGCCCGCACATGGCACCGACCTATGTTTTCCGCCGCTCTCTTTTACTTCATTAGCCGCCGTTTCGTGACACTCTGAGCAATTCTTTTTTGTCTGAGGTTCTGCCTGGGAATGGGCTTTGCCCGAAAGAAGAGTGATCACAGTAATCGCCATGGCCAGTATTAAGACCATGAAAGTATATTTTTTGAATGATTTCATACTAACCCCTTCTCATACAAATCTAAAAGGCATCCGGACCTGCAACCAT
>JBAIXS010000139.1:0-3083 GCA_037916395.1 Candidatus Sulfobium mesophilum | reverse complement strand
GCGATGAACTCACGGGGCTATACAACCGAAGAGGATTCTTCAGTTTAATTGAGCAGTATATTAAGATTGCGAAAAGACAGGATAAGACAGTTTTTGTGCTCTTTGCGGATGTGGACAGTATGAAGGCCATTAACGATAAGTTCGGTCATCATGAAGGCGACATGGCGCTGAAGGAAAGCGCTGCTATTCTCAAAGAGACTTTTCGGGAATCAGATGTGGTCGCTCGTGTCGGCGGCGATGAGTTCGCAGTTATATCACTAGAAGCCTCTCAGGCCGATATGAATAGAGTAGTTGCACGTTTGCAGGAGAAACTTGAACTTCACAACTCAAAAAGTAACCGCAATTACGTGCTGTCTATGAGCTGGGGTATTTCTTCCTTTGACCCGGAGAGCCTTCGTTCCGTTGACGATGTGCTGTCGCAGGCTGACAAACTTATGTATGAACACAAGAAAAGTAAAATGAAGTTACAAATTAATTAACTCAGGAACGCTTTACGGAAGATAGCCGCTTCGAGCGTCTGCAAGCGTAGTGTAAGAGCAAATGGGGCTAATGTCCGGAGGCATAAACAGTTTGAGATATAATCGCTGATGTTTAAGAGCGGGGCTTCACCTGAAGAGATGCTGACTAAAATACGAGAGATATTGGATCAGAGGAAGAAAAATTAGTGACACTGCATACGCAAATCTTGCCGAAGCTGATCCCAGCCTTTACTATTTGCCCCACCTTCTGTATATCTCGTGCTCTACCCCCATAACATCCAGGATCTTTCCGGCAGCGAAGTCCACCATGTCCTCAACGCTTTTGGGGCTGTGGTAAAAACCCATCACCGGAGGGGCTATCCTTACTCCCACCCTGGCCAGCTTAAGCATATTTTCAAGATGGATGGCGCTGAAGGGCATCTCCCTTGGAGCCAGGACAAGGGGTCTTCCCTCCTTGATCGTCACATCGGCCGCGCGTTCTATGAGGCTGTTGGCATAACCGCTGGCGATCCCGGACAGGCTCTTCATCGAGCAGGGGACGACAAACATCCCATCGGTCCTGAATGAACCGCTTGCCACAGGCGCTCCGAAGTCGGTTTCCTCGCAATAAAAAATATGTTTCGAAGCCGTAAACTTCCTGATCTTCCTCTCTACAGCTGAGTTAGTGCCGCCTGAAAAGTCCACGCCGGTCTCCCCAAGGATAATCGAAAAAGACTGGCGGGAGATTATCACATGCACCTCGGCGCTCCGGGCAAGCTCTCGCAAGACTCTAAGTCCTATGACAGGGCCGGTAGCGCCGGTAATACCAAGAACATATTTCTTCATATGATAAAGTCCATCATCGTAAAGAGGAAGACTGTCATGCTTATATAACCGTTCATATTGAAAAAGGCCATGTCCAGCTTGCTGAGGTCCTCCTCTTTTATGAGGGAATGTTCATAGATAAAAAGGCCGGCGGTAACCAGCATGCCCGCCCAGTAAAAAGCTCCCAGCCGAAAGATAAGGCCGTTCGTAAGAAGCAGAAGAAAACTGCCGGCATGAAGCGCCCTTGACAGGTAAAGCGACTTCCTGACGCCGAACCTTCGCGGAATTGAATAGAGCCCGTAGCTTCTGTCGAAATCAATATCCTGAAGCGCATAGAGAACGTCGAAACCGGCAAGCCAGAAAATGACAGCGGCAGCAAGAGGGACTATAACCAAATCGAATGTCCCCTTCACCGCAATCCAGGCGCCCAGAGGCGAGGCTGATATCGCAAGTCCGAGGACAAAATGAGATGCCCAGGTGAACCTCTTGGTAAAGGAATAGGCAAAGAGGACCGCGATTGCAACGGGCGAGAGTTTGAGGCAGAGCGGATTGAGCATGTATGCGGCCAACACCATTAAACCGAATGAGCAAAGCACAAACAGAACAGTTTCAGGCACGCCTATAACACCTCTGGGTAGTTCCCTGCCGGCGGTGCGCGGGTTGGCGGCATCGATCTGTCTGTCGATTATCCTGTTTAGCCCCATCGCGCCGGATCTCGCCCCGACCATGGCCACAATAATCCAAAAAATCTGACTTAACGAAGGCAGCCCGGATGCTGCTATCAGCGCGGAAGTGAAGGCAAACGGAAGCGCGAAGACAGAATGAGAGAACTTTATCATCCTCAGATAAAGCGAGATCTTCTGGATAACTGCGCTCATGAATACCCCACGTTCATTTTCATAATAGTATAGCCGATTGTGCGCTATAATTTTTATACGATGGGGAAGAAACATGCCATTCTCCCGGCGATCTTTATAGCCTCGCTCTCAAGCCTCTCCTTTGAAATAGTTCTCACAAGGATATTCGCGATATCTCTTTGGTACCATTTCGCCTTCATGGTCATAAGCATTGCGATGCTCGGCATCGGCGCAAGCGGCACGCTGCTTGCGGTATATCCCCGACTCAAAGAAAGGCGGCTGACACCTATTTACTGCGCGGCCTTCAGCTTGGCCATCCCTGCAGCCTATCTGGCGGTGAACAATATCCCATTCGATCCGGTCAAACTCTCCTGGGACAAAGTCCAGCTTTTCTACATCAGCCTTTACTACCTCTTCCTCTCCCTGCCCTTCTTCTTTTGCGGCCTTATCGTCTCGACAGCCTTTTCCATTCTCGAGAAGCCCCCTGCTCTTATCTACGGCGCTGACCTAACAGGCGCCGGTGCGGGCTCCCTCCTTACGCTTTGGTTCCTGTCTACGGGTGGGCCGGAAAGGATTGTTTTTATCAGTGCGGCAGTAGCCTCGCTATCGCTATTTTTCATCGGAGGCAGAAAATCAAGGATCGCTGCCATTCTACTCATTTTCATGAATGCCTCATTAATTTATTTCGAGCCCTCTTTCATCAACCTAAACATATCGGCTTACAAACCTCTCGAGTCGGCATTGAAATTTCCACAAGCCGAAGAACTAAAGACACTTTACAGCCCCTATTCCCGCGTCGACATATTCAGGTCCCCTGCGGTAAGGTTCGCACCTGGTCTTAGCTTCAAGTACTCAGGCAGCATACCTGAACAGACAGGCATATCGATTGACGCGGGAGAGATATGCGCCGTGACCAACGGAAAGGACGAAAACACTCTGGACT
>JBAIXS010000138.1:0-2691 GCA_037916395.1 Candidatus Sulfobium mesophilum | reverse complement strand
TTCGACCTTTCTCTCGTTGAAGAAATCCACAGCCTTTCTTATCTGAGGCATGTTGTCGTGTGTGTCTGAAATTATGCCAATGAGCATACAATTATCTCCTGTCTGAAGAATTGTGTAATGAGATGCCGATATTCTTACCACAGAAACATACCGCCCGGCAAGTTTGGTGCGTTTTCGCATGATCCCGCGTGCCGGGGCGGGGAATCGGATTTTCTTGAATTTTCATCTCACCGGAAGGGATACCTGATATAATGGAAACAGAAGATGACGAAAGGAATGTGAGAAGCGGCAGATAGAATTTACATTTTTTTAAAAAAAGGGGATAAAGTCATGATCAGGAAAGCAGTGAGCATTATTATAATTTTGCTTTTCCCATTGCTGGCCGCTCCGAGCTATAAATCTCAGCGCATAAGCATGTGGGACAGGATGTGCGAAGCGTGCCATGACGGCACGACAGTGCTTAACGGACAGGTCGTCATTGACAAAGCGCAGATGAAGGCCAGGTACCACACGATCGACGAGCTCGTAAAGGCGGTTTTATGTGAAGGGCATCCGTGCATGAATATTTTGAAACATGATGAGCAGTTGGTGCGCAAGGTTGGTAAGGAGATAGGTATTAAGGAAGCACAGGGAAAGTGATGATTGCCGGAACTTTTCGGCTGCAACCGGGGTTATGTCTGAAAACCTGATCTTGCGGGGAGCTTCTTTCTTCTGTCGCGGTCGAGTTCAGCAATGACCTGCGCACAAAGCAGAAGGATGATTGCAGCCGCCTCTATACTAAGAAGAGTCACCACCGCCGCAGCAAAGGAGCCATAGATTATATTTACCAGAGACAGCGACGAGTAGTACCATACCAGCAGGCGTCGCGTAATCTCCCATAAGACCGTTGCGCTTATCCCTCCGACGAACGCATGATAAAACGTTATGCGGCCCACGGGCATTACCAGATAGAGCGAAGTCAGCATGAACACTTCGCCGACCATCCCCAGTATGTATAACGCAAGCCCGGAGGCCCCTTCAAGACTTAAGCGCCATTGCAGAAAGTATATTTGCTTCTGCTCAAGCGTCTCCAGTGATCCGGCGATGAATGATACAATGATCATACCGACCCCAAGCAAAACGATATAAATATATGGGATAACGGCCGAGATCAGGAAATGACGACGCTTAATCCTGACCCGATGGACAAAGATTACAGACATGGCATTTTCAAGGACTGTAAAGGCGAAGGAGCTGAAAAAAAGCATGACCAGCAGCCCGACGAAGCCGACGACATGGCGATATGCGAGGAATACCTTTACCTGTTCTGTGAGCTTTGCTGAATAACTCGGCATTATTATCTGCAGGTGTGTTGATACGATCTGCAGCAGTCTGTCTTCGGGGATAAAATGTGAGAGCGCTACAAGGGTTAGGATCAGCATCGGCATAACAGATAAGAGGGTGTAATAGGCTACGGCGCCCGACAATAACATCCCCTGGTTAGCCCGGAAGCTTCGGAGCACCCTCAGAATGAACCTGCCTGGCCGTCTCAGCATTCGATCCTCCCCGTCCCATTAGTCCATGGCCAAGCAACTATGAGAATCGATATTCGCAGGGAGACCGGAAATTCCGGCCCCTCTGGACAAAGTATAACACTGCAGATGCTGCAATGCCACGTTGCCGACAAAATGCAGGACATTCATGACGGCCCGGTACACTCATTCCGTGAATGTTATGGTCTCGCAACTGATTGTAAAGACGGAATTATTTAATGACTTTATTAATTTGATAAGAAAGATTAAGTAGTAGATTCGACCGGGCGTTGTTATAATATTTATAGGAAAACGAAGATCCCGACAAAGCCAAACCCTTTGAAAGGAGGGGACGGAAAGCGGCGGGTCTTTTTGGAAAGATGGCCGAGCTGCCGAAGGAATAGAACGGCGAGCCCGGCCTTTTATTTTACTCGCCGTAGAAAGGAGGCAAGGTCATGGTACTCGAACTAAATGATAGAGAGCAGGATATTTTGAGGCGTGCCCTTAATACCTTCGAGGAAGAGCTGAGGACTGTCATAGTGAAAACAGACAGGCATGACGACAAGCTGGAATTGCTCGATGACGAGGTCGTACTGAAAAAGATGATCGAGAAGATCACCTGGCACTGAAACCAAAGTGAGCTTGTATGCCCCGGGAGGGCCGTAGTTGAAGTTCTCTCGGAGGCTGAAGGGAGGCAAAAATGAAAACTTTGTTATGCAAGGACGTAGGGGTGGACTGCGGCCATCAGGTCCGCGGCAGGACTGTAGACGAGGTCCTTAAAAAGGCGGCTGCACATGCGAAAAAGGAACATAACATAAAGAAGGTATCAAAAGAATATCTTGACGCCTGGCGCATGAAGATTCATGACATATAAAGGCATGCGCTTCAAAAAACATCCGTTGAACGGCATGAACGGAATCCCGGTTCGTGCCGTTTTTATGTGCGCCTGTCAAAGCATTTTTTTATTGCGAAGCGTATTGTTTCCCGAGGAGCTTCAGAAATTCAACAGCAGGCCGGGAGAGAAATTTGTCCTTGAGATATACGACGCCGAGATCCCTCGAAAAATCAGCATCCGTCAAAGCCGCTTTTGCAAGCTCGCCGGTCTTTATCTCATTTTCAACGGCCTTATCCGGCAGGACTGATATGCCGAGGCCTGCCTTGACAAGCCCCTTGATTGTTT
>JBAIXS010000137.1:0-8330 GCA_037916395.1 Candidatus Sulfobium mesophilum | reverse complement strand
GTATCTATCAGAAGATAGGGCGGCTCAAGATCAGTCTTCTTAAGAAAAGCCATGGCCTTCCTGATCGTCGACTTTGCTGCGATCTCGTAATGCGTCTTGTCTATCCTGAATCTGCTTTTCATTTTTGCTTTTTTTTTGAGTGAAGTTTACTCGAATAGTTATTTAAAGATATTTGAGCGAAAATTGCAACACAACCCCAAAATTATCTGCTAAACTTTTCTATGCAGATAATGCGTGTCGACAACCTTGTAAAAAAATTTGGCGCCATTACGGCCGTCGACGGCATCTCCTTTGAAGTCGAACAGAACACCATTTTCGGTTTTCTGGGACCCAATGGCGCCGGAAAAACTACGACGATAAACATACTTTGCACACTGCTTGCGCCCACTTCAGGCACCGCCTTTCTTGACGGTCACGACTGTTATTCGGAATCAGCGGAAGTGAGGCGTTCTATCGGCATCGTTTTTCAGGACAGCTCCCTCGACAAAGACCTTACGGCCCGGGAAAACCTCATGTTTCATGCGTACCTCTATGATGTGCCTAAGGCTGAACGCAGGAAGAGGGTGGAGGAAGCGCTTGATTTTTCGGGGCTTAAGGAAAGGGCGGACAACCTTATTAAGACCTTCTCGGGCGGCATGAAACGCAGGCTCGAAGTGGCCCGGGGGCTGATTCACAGGCCTAAGGTGCTTTTTCTTGATGAGCCGACTCTTGGTCTCGACCCGCAGAGCAGGCAGAACCTATGGGAATTTATTACCGAACTGCCCCGAAGGCACAACGTGACGATCTTCATGACGACTCATTATATGGAGGAGGCGGAGGTCTGCGACAAGATTGCCATTATTGATAAAGGCAGAATAATAGCGTCAGGGTCGCCGCGTGAACTAAAGAAAACAATGGGCGGTGACGTGATTTATCTGAAGACAGCCGACAACAAAAAGGCAATAGAGGAGATCAGGGGCCTTTTTGGAATCGAGGCATCCGAAAAAGACGGAGAGATCTTCATATCCGTTTTGAGGGGAGAGGCCTGCATTCCAGAGATCATACGCACAATAGGAGAACAGGTCCTATCCGTAAGGATGCAGAGGCCCACCCTGAACGACGTCTTCCTCAAGCTCACGGGCAAGGAGATCAGGGAAGAGACTGCCGCCGCCGGAGATGACATTAAGGAAGCGGTCCGTTCGTACAGGAGGCGGCATGATAGAGGCTAATGCCGTCTACGTGATCGTGGCCAGGGAGTTTAAAAAATTCATCAGGGAAAAAAGCCGCCTCATATCAACTATCGCAAGGCCGCTTGTCTGGCTGTTCTTAGTGGGAGGCGGGATGTCGAGGCTCGTGCCGACGGGTGGAGGAGTATCTTATATTCAGTTTATCTTTCCGGGCATACTGGGGATGACGATTCTCTTCAGCTCGATTTTTTCGTCCATATCGATCATTTGGGACAAGGAATTCGGATTTATGAAAGAGATACTGGTCGCCCCGATATCCCGGTTTTCGGTTGTGATAGGGAAGGCTATGAGCGGCATGATCCTGTCGACTATACAGGCTGTAATTATCCTTGCCTTTTTTCCTTTTTTGGGTCTCAGCATAGGTCCGCTTGAAGTCGTCGGCATTATCTTCGTATGCGCGATTCTCTCTTTTGCACTTGCCTCATTCGGCATTGTGCTTGCGTCTTTGTATGAAAGTTATGAAAGCTTCAGCGTTATCATGAACTTTATTGTGATGCCGATGTTCTTTTTATCAGGGGCCATGTATCCGGTCAAACTCATGCCGTCAATGCTTCGGCATCTGACAAAGATTAATCCCCTGACGTTCGGCGTGGATGCGCTTAAGCATCTTACCTTCCCTCTTGAAAAGGGCCCTATGAGTCCTGACTTCCCGTTTGCCCTGGATGTGCTTATTATCATAGCTGCGGCGTTCGTACTTGTGGGCATCGGTGGGAAGGTCTTTGAGAGGAAGGGGTAGGCTGCATAATAAGAGATGATTGAGTCTATGGCCTTCCAATTGACTTTACCGTGCACTCATCTATAAACTTTATTTTCGGTAAATGCCAGTATGAAAAAAGACCTCGTCAAAATACTTAAAGCCGCTCTTGAATCTGCGCTGGAGGGTGCGTTGCCCGACATCGAAATCGAGGTCCCGAAAAACGAGTCCTTTGGCGATCTGTCGACCCCCGTTGCCATGGGACTTGCGAAACAGCTCAGAAAGGCCCCCCGCAAAGTCGCCGAAGATATCATCGCCGCGATCAAAGACAGGAGTATTTTTGAGAAGATAGAGATCGCCGGTCCCGGATTTCTCAATTTTACCTTTACAGCTGAATATCTTCATTCCCATCTGAAAAAGCTTCTTTCCGGTGACAGGTCTTTGCTCAGAGAAGATGTCGGGCATGGCAGAAAGGCGCTCGTCGAATTCGTAAGCGCAAACCCGACCGGGCCTCTTCATATCGGTCACGCAAGGGGAGCAGCTGTAGGAAATGCGCTTTGCAATCTTCTTGAAGAGACCGGCTTCGATGTGGAAAGGGAGTATTACATTAACGACGCCGGCCGTCAGGTGAGAATGCTCGGCATGTCGGTGTATGCCAGGTATCAGCAGCTATTCGGGTATGATGTTGCATTCCCGGAAGAGGGCTACCGCGGTCAATATATAGACGACGAGGCAGCTGTTTTGAAAGACGAGATTAGGGACAAATTCAGGGGCGTCCCTTTTGAATTATGCGAACAGGAGATTAAGCTATGGGCCTATGAGAGAATGCTCGGCCTCATCAAAAGAGATATCGATTCCTTTCATATCAGAGATTTCACGAACTGGATCAGCGAGAGACAACTTTACGAAAAAGGCGAAGTGGCCGGGGCCATAGAGGCCCTCAGGGAAAAAGGGTATATGTGCGAGCAGGACGGGGCCCTTTGGTTTCGCTCGACGGAATTCGGCGACGACAAGGACAGGGTCGTCATAAAAAATGATGGCGAATATACCTATTTCGCCTCCGACATCGCATATCACAAAGATAAGCTTGACAGAGGGTTTGACATAATTGTGGACATCTGGGGCGCTGACCACCACGGCTACATTCCAAGGATTGAATCCGTAATGAAAGCCTTCGGTTACGACAGTTCCAGGTTCAGGGTCATACTCGTGCAAATGGTAAACCTGCTGAAACACGGCGAACCTTTCCAGATGTCGAAAAGAGCTGGAAATTTTGTTACCTTGCGCGATGTGGTGGATCTTGTAGGCGCCGACACTACGAAGTTCATATTTCTTACACGAAAATCGGACAGCCACCTCGATTTCGATATCGACGTTGTCACGGCCACCTCGGCTGAAAACCCTGTTTTCTATGTCCAGTATGCAAATGCAAGGATAAACAGCATCCTGGCCAATGCGCGGGAGAAGGGCGTCGACATAGAAGCAGTTGATGCAGATTCTTCTCTTCTAAACAGGGAGGAGATGACTCTATTAAAAAAACTTCTTGTCTACCCGATGGTTCTCGAAGGAGCTTCCAGGGCCTTTGAACCGCACCGGATAACTTTTTATCTGCAGGAAGTGGCGGGCATGTTTCACCCCTATTATCATAAATATAAGGTCATTACAGACGATGAGGCCATGACCAGAACGAGGCTTGCTCTTTGCATGGCGATAAAGATAGTTCTGTCGGACGCGCTGTTGATACTCGGCATTACTGCGCCTGAGAAGATGTAGACCCACGTTGTTCGGGGCTTAGCCCCATACCCCAATTACCTTCTTGCTGACCAAGAAGGTAATCGAAGAAGGTCACCCCGACGAAAATTTTATACGGCTGTGCAGACGTCCTCGGTAGATTTTAGGAACTCATCCCCTCTGATAACGCCCCCTCCAATCTCCCCCTCTTAAGTTAAGAGGGGGAGGGGGGAGTTAAACGGGATTCAGACAGCCTAAAATCTTTCACCCTGCGGTCGTCTGTGCTCGCCTAAATTTTCGAAGGGGATTCGAGGGAAAAATACCCCGTGCTTTGCGACTTTGCGGGATATATCCAGAAGGCCATTAAGCATCAATGAAATTAGTTGACAGCGGATTAGCCCAATTGGTTAAATAAGACGCTGTGATCAAGAAATCAGAGAAAATTTGGATGGACGGGAAGTTTGTTTCGTGGGACGCCGCCAACGTCCATATCCTTACCCATACGCTTCATTATGGTCTGGGCGTCTTCGAGGGAATCCGCTGCTATAAGACAGGCACTGGTTCGGCGATTTTCCGGCTTGACGAACACGTCGAGAGGCTTTTTGACTCTGCTCATATATTTATGATGAAAGTGCCCTTTTCGAAAGCGCAGATCAGGGATGCCATAATAGAGACGGTGAAAGTCAACAGGATGAAGGAGTGTTATGTAAGGCCCATCGTATATGTGGGTTACGGCGCAATGGGGCTTTACCCTAAAGATAATCCCATAAAGGTTTCGATAGCCGCCTGGCCCTGGGGCGCCTATCTTGGAGACGAGGGACTCGAAAAAGGGATCAGGGTCAAAGTCTCATCTTTCATCCGCCACCATGTAAACGTCGATATGACAAGGGGAAAGGTCTGCGGCTATTACGTAAATTCACAGATCGCAAAGAGGGAGGCGATATCCTGCGGCTATGATGAGGCGCTCCTGTTGGATACCGAGGGATATGTGTCGGAGGGTAGCGGGGAAAACGTTTTTATCGTCAGGAACAACCGGATAAAGACTACTCCTCTTACATCAATTCTTGAGGGAATCACCCGGGACAGCATCATAGCAATCGCCAGGGACATGAAGATACCGGTTATAGAGGAGCGCTTTACCAGAGACGAGATATATATTTCAGACGAGGCTTTTTTTACCGGTACGGCCGCTGAGGTCACGCCTATCAGAGAGGTCGACGGAAGAATGATCGGCAACGGCAGGCCCGGCAAGATAACAGAAAGGCTGCAGAAGACTTTTTTCGACGTGGTAAAGGGAAAGAATAAGAAATATTCCTCCTGGCTGACTAAAGTCTAAAGCCAATTGCCCTCTGAATAAAAGGGCCCTTCAGGAAACCTTGTGAATCTGTAACTGTTCATTAGTTCACTTTTTTGTTGTTCCGGGTTTAGCCCACGAATCAAGTTTGGGACGGGATGGAATCGTGGGACTTTAAGGCCAACGTCACTGGATACCCCGATCAAGTCGGGGTATGACGGGAAATGGTATAAAACCTTGTTTGTCATTCCGGGCTTAACCCGGAATCCAGCGACTTTGTAGGATAGTTCGGCAAAACAAAGTCTCTGTCCCGGCTTTCGCCGGAGTTACAGTTCACCATAAACATCAAGGGCAAATAAAAAAAGGCCGGATTTTATTCCGGCCTTTCTTTAGAAAAATCGTGAATTGACAATTGCCTTATTTCTTATGGCATTTTCCGCAGTTAGCCTTGTCCTTCACGCTGAATGCTTTCTCGCCATTGTGACATGCTCCGCAGGCCTTACCTGCCTCCATGTCAGCCATCTTGAACTCCCCGTCTTTCTTCTTCATCGGGAAGACCTTTGTATGGCAATCGTTGCACTTCAAGCCCTTATCCGCATGCTTTCCGCCGTCAAAAACGACCTTGCCTTCGCTGCCTCCGGTAAACTCAACGGTCTTTCCTTTAGGAACTGCGAATGCGCTTCCGACAAATGCCAGAGCTACGATAACTGTAAGTATCACTACTGTCTTCTTCATCTCGTCACCTCCCTTCATTTTAAGAAATTAAAGAACCTGCTAAACAGGATAACAATTTTTATGCCAATAAGATCTTGCATAATAATCGATGACTTATGAGACAACCACTTTCCTTTATAGGTAAAGCGCTTGCCTATTTGGGAATAATTCACACTTGTCCAAAAACTATAATAGAAAAAGAATTGACTGTCAAGTCAAATAAAGAGTAATAAGATTAAGAAAAATTAACGATGCGGATAAACAGGGCCGACAACATTTGTCGGGCCAGCAGGCCCCTTCGTTGCTTTATTAAATTGCGCCGTGTTAAAATTTCTGGAAAATTTTTGGAGAAACACATGTCTGAAAATGTAAAGATTGGCCTTACTTTCGACGATGTCCTGTTGTTGCCTGCAAGATCTGAAGTCCTTCCCCACGGCGTCAGTCTCCATACTACGCTCACCGCAAAGATACGCATCAATATCCCCATACTAAGTTCGGCCATGGACACGGTGACCGATGCGGCAATGGCCATCGCCGTTGCGCGAGAGGGCGGAGTAGGGATTGTTCATAGGGCAATGTCGCCCGAAAAGCAGGCCCTCGAAATTGACAAGGTTAAAAAGTCGGAGAGCGGGATGATCATAGACCCAATTACGATCTCACCCGATGCGCCGCTGTCCGATGCGGTAGCGCTAATGGAGAGGTACAAGATCTCCGGTGTCCCCGTTACTGTGAACGGCAAACTCGCAGGGATACTCACTAACAGGGACCTGAGGTTCGAGACCAAACTGAGCAGGAAGGTTTCAGAGGTCATGACGAAGGAACGCCTGGTGACTGCCGGCGTGGGCACGACGCTTGATGAGGCGAAGGGTCTGCTTAACAAATATAAGATAGAAAAACTGCCCATTGTCGACAAAGAGTTCAGACTGAAGGGCCTTATTACGATAAAAGATATAGAGAAGCGCAGGAAGTATCCGAATTCGTGCAAGGACAAACTCGGAAGACTCATGGTAGGCGCTGCTGTCGGCACCGGGGAAGACACTATGGAAAGGGTCAAGCTCCTTATCAGCTCCGGCGTTGATGTGATCGTAATCGATACTGCTCACGGACATTCGAGATCTGTCATGAGTACGCTGAAGTCAATTAAAAAGAAGTACGACATAGAGGTGATTGCCGGAAATGTCGCCACTGCCGAAGGCACGCTCGACCTGATCAAAGCGGGGGCAGACGCAGTAAAAATCGGCATAGGCCCAGGCTCTATATGTACCACGAGGATTGTTGCAGGCGCCGGAGTGCCGCAGATTACCGCTATCAAAGACTGTTACGCCGTGGCCAGAAAGTTCAAGATTCCTTTGATCGCCGACGGCGGTATCAAGTATTCAGGCGATATTACGAAGGCATTGGCGGCAGGGGCAAGCGTTGTCATGATAGGAAGTCTTTTTGCGGGAACTGACGAGTCCCCGGGTGAGGTTGTGCTATATCAGGGACGCAGTTATAAGGTTTATAGGGGAATGGGCTCTATCGGCGCGATGGAACAGGGCGCAAAGGACCGTTATCAGCAGGAAGGCGTCGAGACAAAGAAGCTCGTGCCTGAGGGTGTCGAGGGGCGTGTCCCTTATAAAGGCACCCTCTCACAGAGCGTCCATCAGCTCATGGGCGGTCTGCGCTCAGGTATGGGATATTGCGGGGCAAGGGATTTGACCGAGTTAAGGAAGAAGGCGAAGTTCATCAGGATCACCAATGCCGGCCTTAGAGAGAGCCATGTCCATGATGTCATTATCACCAAAGAAGCCCCCAACTACAGGCCTGAGTGGTAGCCGGGCGAAACGCCATGCATGAAGAAAGGATATTGGTCCTTGATTTCGGTTCCCAGTATACTCAGCTCATCGCCCGCCGGATAAGAGAGAGCAAAGTATACTCTGAAATTTTTCCTTTCAATGCCCCGATACAAAAAATAAAGGAGTTCAAGCCAAAGGGGCTTATCCTTTCAGGGGGACCTTCCAGCGTCTATGACATGGGCGCGCCTCTGCCCGATATGGAGGTGTTTAAGCTTGGTGTCCCTGTCCTGGGCATCTGCTACGGCATGCAGTTGATGGCCCATTCACTTGGGGGAAAGGTTGCCGGTGCTTTAAAAAGGGAATACGGCAGGGCCGAACTGAAAGTGGACGACGATACAGATCTGCTATGGGGACTGTCAGCCAACGCCAGGGTCTGGATGAGCCATGGAGACAGGATAGAGGCCCTTCCGGCAGGCTTTTCCGCTATAGGGCATACCGATAACTCACCGGTTGCGGTGATGGCGGACAGGCAGAGAAGGTTTTAAGCCTTGCAGTTTCATCCGGAGGTGGCGCATACCGAAGAAGGCACCCGCATACTGCACAATTTCATATTCACCATATGCGGCTGCAAACCTGTGTGGGAGATGTCTTCATTCATAGAGTGGCAGGTCGCAGATATAAGGTCTAAGGTAGGTGGCAAGAAAGTCATATGCGCCCTGAGCGGCGGAGTGGATTCTTCGGTTGTGGCCCTGCTGGTTCATAAGGCGATCGGAGACAAGCTGACCTGCATCTTTGTCGAAAACGGTCTTTTAAGAAGAGGCGAGGCGGAGAAGGTTATGAAGACCTTCGAAGATCATTTTCACATAAAACTTATCCACGTCGATGCTAAAAAAAGG
>JBAIXS010000136.1:0-6200 GCA_037916395.1 Candidatus Sulfobium mesophilum | reverse complement strand
AAAATTTCAGGAAGAAACCCTAAATTTACATCTGTTCTCACCCAAGCACGGATAAATAATGGTAATCATGTCCGCAGGAGTTGATGTCTAGTTGAGAAAAGCGTTTACAACAACTGTAAACAGAAATGCTGTCTAGGGCAGATTAAGGAGGTCTGAGCCTGTCAATTGAACCGCGTTCGATGTTCATGTCTTGTAACAGGAAGTGTCTGCTTTCGTGCCGTGCTATAGTAATATTATGTTAAGTCCGTCATATTTGCAGGTTTATCAGTCAGGAAAACTTGCCGATAGGATAAAAAAGTCACATCAGATTCTTGAAAATTGTCGTCTTTGCCCCCGCAATTGTGAAGTAAACAGGTTAAAAGACGAAAAAGGCATATGCCGTACCGGCCGTTTAGCTATGGTTTCGAGTTTCAGTCCCCACTTCGGCGAGGAAGATCCTCTGGTGGGAACGAATGGCTCCGGAACCATCTTCATGACTAATTGCAATCTCCTCTGCGTGTTCTGTCAGAACTGGGAGATCAGTCATTTAGGCGAAGGAGAAGAAGTAGACTCAAAAACTCTGGCCGCTATGATGCTTCACCTTCAAAGACTGGGATGTCATAACATTAACTTTGTTTCCCCGACTCATGTGGTTCCGCAGATACTTGATGCCCTGGCCTATGCTATTGAAGACGGCCTGAGGGTCCCCCTGGTCTATAACACAGGCGGTTACGATTCGGTTGGAACCCTGAAGCTCCTGGACGGGATATTTGATATCTATATGCCTGATTTTAAATTCTGGGACCCTGAGACGGCCCGCAGATATTTGAAGGCAGCGGATTATCCTGAAAGGGCCAGAGACGCCATAAAGGAGATGCATCGGCAGGTGGGAGACCTCACCATGGATGAAAACGGAGTCGCAATCAGGGGAGTTCTTCTGCGGCATCTGGTAATGCCTGGAGGCATAGCCGGCACCAGAGAGATTATGCGTTTTATTGCCGCGGAAATCTCAGATCACACATATGTAAATATAATGGACCAGTACCGTCCCTGCGGCAGTGCCCGTAAATATCCTCCCATTGACAGGTGCATTAGCCATAATGAGTTTGATGATGCATTGCGGGCCGCCAGTGAAGAAGGCATCAAGAGGTTCGACAGGCGGCAAAGAAAGTATATCATGCGCCGGCCTTGGTGACCCCTGGGACATGGTTTCAGGCTCCTTTCGGTCATGTTGTCCCCGGGCAGTAATTTGACACTAAAGCTCTATCCGGAATTCAGCCCCATCCCCGTTGTTTGCCGCAGTTAGCTTTCCGTGCATGCTCTTTTCGATGATCATTTTTGACATATAGAGGCCTATACCCGTGCCCTGACCTTTTTGTTTGGCTGAAAAATAAGGCTCGAATATTTTATCAATAATATCACCGGATATACCCCCTCCGTTGTCCCTGACGGCAAGCACAGACCTGTCGTCCTCCTTGAAAAGCCGCAGCACAACTTTTGGATGAGGGGTTTTTCTCTCTATAAAGATGTCCCTGGCGTTACTGAGGAAGTTCATCAGCACCTGGGAATATTCATTGGGGAACCCCAAAGCCGTTACATCATCTCTCAGATCGAGCTCTATCTCGATGTTGTTGTTTTTGAAGCTGGCATCTATCAGGGAAACGGCCTTGACTACAGACTCTGCGATGTTGAATCTGTGCGGCTCCTTCTCAGGCTGATAAAAGTACCTGAAGTCGTCTATCGTTGCCGACATATGCCTTATTATCGACATTGCCTTGGCAACGCCTTCCCGCAGATACTTCTCGTCGAGCTCTCCCATCTGGTATGCGGTCTTTATATCCTGTATTATAAGGCCCACGGTGTTGAGCGGCTGTCTCCACTGATGCGCAATACTGCCGATCATTTCTCCCATGGCTGCTAGTTTTGACTGCTGTATCAGCAAATGGTCCTTTTCCCTGCCTTTTTCGACCTCTTCGGCCACTCTCTCCCTGAAATGCTGCTCCGACGCTGCAAGGGCATCCTGCGCCTTTTTTCGCTCTGTGATATCACGCGAAATGCCTAAAACAGCAGTGACCTCTCCATTGGCGCCTGTGATAGGCACCAAAGAGGTGCTCAGCCAGACCCTGCGGCCCGAGAGGATTGCGGAGCTTTCGGCATGAAGGGGTTCGCCTTTCTCAAGTACTTTCCTGAGATCATACTTTCGCGGCGATGTCATATCGGGCGGAAAAAGCTCGCGCCGGGGTTTCCCTATCATGTCAGCAAGGGGCTGCCCGAGTTGTTGTGCGGCAAAACTGTTCAGGTACTGAATGTTGTCATCGCGGTCAACAATGAAGATCATATCCTGCGCGGCCTCCGCCAGTGTACGATAACGTTCCTCGCTCTTTTGCACCGTATCTTCTGTCCGGCGGATTTCACGAAGTGGAGGGACAAACAGTATGAAGAATATGCCTCCACCCATAAGTAAGCTAAATACAGCCAACTGACCGGTGCGGAGCAGAAGGGGCCGAAGCGAACGATAAATCTCCACTCTTCCCTTTGCAACTCCTGAATCCATAAGGGCGGCATCGCGCATGATAAAGGGGGGGGCGATCCTGTCAGCGCTTTCGGCGACGACAACATTTTTTTCATCAATCAGACGTCGTATCTCTCCGCGCCCCTGTTTCAGGCGCTGAGATATGGAAGCACTGAGTGTCTCCCGTCCGATTTCATAGAGCTCAGGATTTACGTTGACTGCATGCAGAATAATAGCCGCATTTATCTCGGCTTCAGTCACAAGACTTCCAGCGATATACTGATAAGAAATCAGGAAATAGCCAAGGGGAAATACCGTTACTATTACTGCGATAAAAAGACCCGTGACTATTGTTAGGATACGGCCTGCCTGACGTTTGGAGCTTTTGTCTCCCCGCTGCCGCCAGGTATCGATTGAGCCCTTCTTCATAAATTTTTATAAACCGTCAAAGCCTCTTATAATATGCTGTCAAATAGAATTCCCGGCGCATTAACGCCCTTTGTCCTTATTATAAATAAGTGCCGGATTTCTTACAAAGTTCTCAAGCTCATGTTATTTACGCGTGAAGGAGGAGACATATTTCAGCAGGGAAAAAAATAAAGTGAAAGGCCGGCTGGGGATCGGGGATAACCGGCCTTTCATGGAGGGTGGTAGATAAACTCATTCTTTGGAGGGATCATCTATCTACCTTGCTATCATGTTATCAGATAATTCTTCCCAATGTCAATACATTTTGAGTATATAAATTTTGAGTATATTTTTGGAAATCGGAACGGCTTTGCCGTAAGGCCTGATTCGGGACAGAAGCCGATTTATAACGTGGCAGCGAGGACTTTGCCGGCCAGCTCGTCCATGAGGGCCTTGACAGGAACTATCTTATCGACCCTGCTGGCGTTCGTCCCGACCGTGAAGAGAGACTCTTCCTTATCGGGATTATAGCCCGCAGAACTGAGGAGACCGTTACATATGCAGAAACAGCTTTCATTGCTTTCTTTCGCCTGGCAGCGGGTAAATTTGCCCTCATTATCTTTGAGGAGGACGTAGCCTTTATCACATTTGGGCTGGCGCAGCCTTTTGACTGCTGACAAGTACATTGGCGACTGCTTTATTATCCTGAAGGGCAGGCCGCAGGGCGAGCCAGGTTTATGGGCCACAATGATATCTTCGTCACTCGCTTCTACGACTGCCTTTTTGTAAATGGGCGATGCGCTGCTTTCTTCGGTCGCCAGAAACCTGGTCCCCATCTGGACGCCGTTGGCCCCCATTTCGAGGAATTTCCGGATATCAGAATGGGCATATATCCCGCCTGCTACGATAACCGGAATGTCTCCGTATTTCATTGCCATGTCTTTGACAGGCGGCAGCAGGTTTTCCAGTTTGTTCGACTCAAGGTCTATCTGGTCTATTTTGAAACCCAGATGCCCGCCTGCCAGAGGTCCTTCCAAAACTACTGCATCAGGCCGGTATCCGAATCTCTCCCATTTCTTGCATATGAGCTCCAGTGCCCTCGCTGAAGATACTATCGGCACAAGAGCGGTATCCTTTGGCGCAGTAATAGCTGGAAGATTTAGCGGCAGACCAGCCCCGGAGATAATGAAATCAGCTCCCCCGTCTACAGCGCCCTTTACCGAGTCTTCGTAGTCCCTGACAAGGGCTACCATAATATTTATGCCGGCGAATCCCCCGGATGACTTGGCAAGAGATACCTCTTTATAGGTTGCTTCGTAAGTATTAACCTTCTTGCCGTCCCTCTTTGAGACAAGCCTGTCCAGGCATGCGCTCGATACTATGCCGACGCCGCCTTCTTTAGCAACAGCGCTTGCAAGGGGCGAGAGAGATACTCCGACACCCATTCCGCCTTGTATAATAGGCAGAGGTATCGTCTTCCCTTTAATTACCAGAGGAGACAAAGATGATACCGGTTCCAACAAGATTACACCTCAACATTTATTTGAAGGCATAAACCCCTGGCAGCATTACCAGGAGGCGGGAAGGTCAGGTCATTCCCTTGATGTCCAAAAAATTGCCACACAAATATATTTACTTATTACAGTTGAATTTATCAAGGGAAATGTTCATGGTTAATAGAGAAAATGATTAATGCCCGACGGCAAACAGTGTAATAATCAGCTGTTATAAGTTATAATTTAATAAAAAAAATAAATAAACGAGGTACCCGAGGAGGCGACCATGTCAGAAATAATCCCCGATAGGAAAATCAATATTAAGGGACTGGTCTGTCCCTATACGTTTGTAAAAGCCAAACTTGCCATAGAGGCTATGGATGTCGGACAGGTTCTGGAGATATTGCTTGATTATGAGGAGGCGTCCAGGAGCATTCCAAAATCTATGGAGGACCATGGACAGAAGGTACTGAAGGCGGAAAAGATAAACGATACGGACTGGATACTGCAGATAAGAAAGGACAAGGACTGATGGATTTCACAGACGACCAGTTATTGCGTTATAGCCGGCATATAATCCTTCCGGAGGTAGGGGGAAAGGGACAGGCCAAGATTGCAGCTGCCAAGGTATTCATAGTCGGCGCTGGAGGACTCGGATGTCCTGTGGGTTATTATCTCACAGCCGCCGGTGTCGGCACTATCGCCATGGTCGATAACGACACGGTTGAAATGAGTAATCTTCAAAGACAGATTGCCCATAGCGTAAACACTATCGGCATGCCCAAAGTTGAGTCTGCGAAGAAGACCTTTAAGGCCCTTAACCCGGATGTGAACATTATCGCGATCCAGAAGAGAATGTCCAAGGACGATATTGCAGATCTGATCAGAGACTATGATATTGTCGTTGACGGGAGCGATAATTTTCCTACGAGATATCTTGTCAACGATGCCTGCTTTATGGCCAGGAAGCCTTTGGTCAGCGGCGCGATACTGAGGTTTGAGGGACAGGTCACGACAATACTGCCCGGGGAAGGGCCGTGCTACCGTTGTCTTTTCGAGGAGCCGCCTCCGCCGGGTCTTGTGCCTTCCTGTCAGGAGGCAGGCGTTCTGGGCGTTCTGCCCGGGGTTATTGGCGGTCTTCAGGCAACAGAGGTTCTTAAGCTGATCCTCGGTAAGGGTGAGGTTCTGAAAGGTGAACTGCTTATTTATAACGCCCTTAAAACTACTTTCAGAAAGGTGAAGGTCCCAAAGAACCCTGCCTGTCCGCTTTGCGGAGAAAATCCGACTATAACAGAACTCATCGACTACAACGAGGGCTACTGCGGGCTGCATTAGCCGGAGTTTGCATGGGTGAGATTATTTTACCGCGGGAATTCATGAAGCGGATAATTTCCCATGGGAAATCAGCATATCCTTATGAGGCCTGCGGCATCCTTGCCGGCGAAGGAAATGTAGTAAAGGCGATGTATGAAGCCGTTAACGCGGAAAGTTCCCCGGTGAGCTATATGCTTGAACCAGGGGAACAGTTCCGGATCATGAAAGAAATCAGGGAGAAAGGGATGAGGATGCTGGCTATATATCACTCTCATCCTCTGGCGCCTCCATATCCGTCACAAAAAGATATTAATCTCGCGTTTTATTCCGATGCCGCATATGTCATCGCCGGTTTTCTCGACCATACCGATCCTCAGGTGAAGGCCTTTGAGATCGTTGAAGGCAAAGTAACGGAGATAGAGATTAAGGAGCAGGAATAACTGCAATTTGTATGGGATGCATTCGAGCGGATTTAGTTGCCGAAAGCGAAG
>JBAIXS010000135.1:0-2235 GCA_037916395.1 Candidatus Sulfobium mesophilum | reverse complement strand
AGGAGATAATCTATTGTCTGAGGTCTATCACGCTTTAGGTCTTAATATGCATCAGCCCCTGGGAAATCTTATCGCGCTGCACAACTCCGGTGAATCCTGGGAGGCAAGACAGATTCTTTGGTGTTATGACAGGCCGACACGCATGCTCGAGGGATATGAGGACGTGGCGCGGCTGCATATGAGTTTTTCGGGCACGCTCCTTAAGCAGCTCGAAGACCCCGCCGTCAGAGAGACCTTCCATGATGTTGTAAACATAAGCGATTTTCTCGAACGTTACAAGAGATCAAATATCGAATTCACAGGCACAGGCCTCTACCACCCCGTATATCCTCTGACGCCACAGGCTGACTGGGACGCGCAAACATCCTGGTGGAAGGGTCTGGGGCGGCATCTCCTTGGAAGGGAGCGGTTTCAGGGATTTTGGCCGCCTGAAATGGGCTTTTGCATGGAGATGATCCCGATGCTGAAGCGTCACGGTTACCGCTACGTCCTGGTAGACGCCTGGTATATAAAACCGAAGCGACAGATGCGGTGGGAGGAAATTCGGTACAGGCCATACATTGCTCGCTATGAGGGGGAAGAGATTATAGTCGTGCCCCGGGACCGGGAGCTCTCGGATGCGCAGGAATCCGGGCTGGACCCGGGATGGTTTCAGCACGAAGTGTTCGAGAGGACGAAGTGGTGCGACTTTCCGGCGCTGGTGACGACCTGGACCGATGGTGAAAATGGCGGTTGGTTCAGAACGACGCATATAGAAAGCGGCTTTTGGGGCTACTTTTACCACACCCTGTTGAAAAGATACCGTGATGGCACCCTCGGCTTCACGCCGGTCCATATCAGTGAGTATCTGGACAGGTTTCCGCCTGAGGAAGAGGTGGAGGTCCACCGGGGCGCGTGGAACACAGGGCATCACTGGGGCGGCGATTTCAAGCAGTGGACCGGGTCGCTGCTACAGAGGCGGGGCTGGGATGAGATCCGCAACGCAAGCGCGTATTATCAAAAGGCGAAAAAAAGATTCGATAATTACCAGGCCGAAGCATCTGACCCCGGCGACGTCCGCCAGCTTATCATAGACGCATACGACCATATTCTTGTGGCAGAGACAAGCTGTAACTTTTACTGGGGAAGCAGCTGGGTGAGCCGCTCATTTGATCATATCGAACAGGCATATCATCTTCTGGACACCGCTATGGACCTGCTGAAAGGCAGAAAGCACGATATCGATCATTGAGGAGTTGAAGGCTGCTACCCTTTCACGGAGGCCCGAAAATCGGGTATAATTCTGTTATTCCTGAGTTTCAACTTATTAACGGAGGTCGTGAGCCATGAATTTTAGACCGCTTCAAGACTGGGCAGTAATCAAAAGATCAGAAGCCGCAGAGAAGACTGCAGGCGGGATTATCATACCCGAGTCGGCAAAGGAAAAACCCCTCGAAGGCGTGGTGGTCGCAATAGGCCCAGGCAGATATAAGCCGGAAAAAGGCAAAGAGAAAGAGAAAAAGAAGAAGTTTATTCCGACTGTCCTTAAACCGGGGCAGAGGGTTATTTATCAGAAATATGCCGAAAGGGAAATAGAGCTCGGCAGCGAGATTATCACTCTTGTAAGGGAAGAAGACATCCTCGGCACCGTAGAGGACTACGCAATTACGGAGAAGAAGACCCACGCGCTTGAGGAAAAAAGGGAAGGGTCGGTTGCGGTAAGAGAAAAGGCGCATGTTCCTATGGCTGCGCCTCCGAAGGTTACCGAAGAAAAACCGCCTGTCGCAAAAAAAAAGGCAGCAGAAAAAAAGCCGCCTGTAAAAAAGACTGCTAAAGAGGTCACACCTGTAAAAAAGACGGCCGTCAAAAAAACGGAGGCAGCAAAAAAAGCAGTGCCTGAAAAGCAGATAAAGAAGGCTACGCCAAAGACAGCAAGGAAGAAGACAACGAAAAAGGTTGAAAAAAAGCCGGCTGCTCCAAAAAAGAAAGTCCGGCCTCTGGCCAAGAAATCCGCGGGAGTTAGAAAGACGGCGAAACAGGTTGTCGCAAAAAAGCCGGCTGTAAAAAAGACTGCACCTAAGAAAGCTGTGAAGGTTGCCCCAAAGAAAGCCGCCGGAAAGAAGACCGCGGTCAGGAAGGCCATCAAGAAAACCGGGACGAAAGGCAGGAAAAGGTAGACTGTAACGCCTGGCCCACACGCTATCCATAACCTGTGGAAGGATGAGGCGGGATATAGTATTTTAGCTCATTCTCACT
>JBAIXS010000134.1:0-2812 GCA_037916395.1 Candidatus Sulfobium mesophilum | reverse complement strand
AGTGTGGGCGGCAAGCTGCCTAATATAGAATGTAACGGAAATCATGGATAAAAGCAATTTGAAATGTTTTTCAGAGGCAGAGGGTAATATGGCCTCTTCTAGGTTATTCATGCGTGAGGGAGCAGACCATCTTGTCTCTCAATCTCGCCTCGCTCCGAGACATCCTTTTCTCCTTGTTTTATTATGCCTTGGGCTGTTGTTTGCAGCCCGAATGGCTACAGATTTTTTAAAACCCGCTATGGTAAAATGCTTAGGTGATAGAAGAAATTGGCATTGTCAAGAGTGTCGAGGGAATGACCGCAGTGGTTGCCGTAGCAAAGAAAAGCGCCTGCGAGGGGTGCACCATGGGGACCTGTAAACCTGATGACAAGAGCATGGAAATAGAGGCATGGAATGAAGCCGGCGCCAAGGAAGGGCAGAGGGTAAGAGTAGCAATCAAATCATACATGTATATGAAGGGGACCATGGTAGTTTACGGGTTGCCGGCGGTCGGTCTGGTCGCAGGTGCTGTCATCGGCAAGGAGCTTATGAGCAGGATCTTTCCGGCTGCTGACCCCGATGTGATGTCGGCACTTTTCGGGTTTGCCGCCTGTATTTTGTCCTTTGTCTTTGTGAAGGTATGGGCGCGCAAAGCAGGCGCCAGAGCCGATTCAAGACCGGTTGTCGAAGAAATATTGAATTAATGGGACGGTTCATAGAACGGTCCCTAAAAAATTTTGATATAGGGGGACTTCATGGCTAACTTTGAGGTAGGTAAGATCAGAAATGTTGCTGTTATCGCTCACGGAGGTGCGGGGAAGACATCTCTTGTTGAGGCGATGCTTTTTGATTGCGGGATGACCGACAGGATGGGGAACGTGCAGGACGGGACCACTGTTACTGACTATGAGCCGGAGGAAATCGACCGAAAGATTACCATTACCTCATCTCTCGCATTTTGCAATAAGGACAAGCACAGGATCAACCTCATGGACACGCCAGGCTTTATAAATTTCATCGAGGACACGCGGGCATGCCTGAGGGTTGCCGACGGTGCTGTTATTATCGTTAGCGCGCTATCAGGTGTCAAGGCCGAAACCGAGAAGGTCTGGAAGTACGCCTGCGAATTCGAAATACCCAGGATTGTATTCATAAACAAGATGGATAAGGACACCGCGAACTTTGAGAGGGCGCTTAGTGAACTCGAAAAATCCTTTGATACTGAAGGCGTACCACTGCAGATCCCGATAGGGGTGGGTGAAGGCCTTTCCGGCGTTATCGATATAGTCAAGATGAAGGCTTATCGTTACAATGGCGGCAGGGCTGAAGAATCCGATATACCGGGCGATATGGCAGCCGAAGCTGAAAAGTACAGGAAGAAACTGATCGAAAAGATAGCAGAATCGGACGACAGGCTTTTGGAAAAATATCTTGAGGGCGGCGAGCTGACAGACGAGGAGATCATAAACGGCATCAAAGAAGGGTCGCTTACCAGGAAGTTCATTCCTGTTAGCTGCGGGTCTGCCCTGAAGAATATAGGCATACAGGGTCTCATTGAATCAATGATCCTCTGTCTTCCGTCGCCTGTCGAGATGTCGGCCATATCGCCGGTCAAAGGCAGAAATCCCAAAGACGGCAGCGATGTGGTGAGGAAGGCCTCTGACAGCGAGCCCCTTTCAGCGTATGTCTTTAAAACGATAGCCGACCCTTATGCGGGTAAACTTTCGCTCTTCAGGGTCTATTCAGGTACTCTGAAGGCGGATTCGAATGTTTATAATTCAGCTGCCGATACGAAGGAACGTATCGGACAGATCTTCTACCTTCTTGGAAAAAAGCAGACGCCTGTGCAGTCGCTCGGCGCCGGGGAAATAGGCGTTGTGGCGAAGCTTAAGGGGACGAATACAGGTGACACATTGGCGGACGATGCAAAGCCGGTGGTCTTTGACAAGGTCAAATTCGCCGACCCGATAATATCTTACGCTATTGCGCCCAAAAGCAAAGGTGACGAGGAAAAGGTGAGTGTCAGTCTTCACAGGGTGCTTGAAGAAGACCCTACGCTGAGATTCACACGAGACGAGGAGTCGAAGGAAATGATAATCTCGGGTATGGGGCAGGTCCATATCGAAGTCGCGCTCGAGCGTCTCAAGAGGAGGTTCGGCGTCGAGGTGGAGATGAAGACGCCCAAGATACCATACAGAGAGACGATAAAGTCCTCGACGAGCGTCCAGGGCAAATACAAGAAGCAGTCAGGAGGGAAGGGGCAGTACGGCGATTGTCATATCAGGGTTGAACCAATGCCGAGGGGCAGCGGGTTCGAGTTTGTAGATAAAATCGTTGGAGGTGCTATCCCAAGGCAGTATATACCTGCTGTCGAAAAAGGTATTGTGGAGGCCATGCATGAAGGCGTTGTAGCCGGGTTTCCCATCGTCGATCTGAGAGTTACACTTTTTGACGGCTCTTATCATACGGTTGACTCATCTGAAATGGCCTTCAAGATAGCCGGCTCGATGGCTATAAAGAAGGCTGTTACGGAGGCCCGGCCTGTTTTGCTTGAGCCGATCATGAAGGTCGAAATCACTACAGCTGACGATACCTTGGGCGCGGTTATCGGGGACCTGAACTCAAGGCGGGGGAAGGTCCAGGGAGTTGAGCCTCAGGCAGGTGGAAACCAAAAGATAATGGCGCAGGTGCCGATGTCTGAAATGCTCACTTATGCCAATCAGCTGCATAGTCTCACATCCGGCAGGGGACTTTATTCCATGGAGTTTTCACATTATGAGGAGGTGCCGGCCCATCTGGCGCAAAAGATCATAACAGAACGCCAGGCACAAAG
>JBAIXS010000133.1:0-3019 GCA_037916395.1 Candidatus Sulfobium mesophilum | reverse complement strand
TGCGATGAGGCGCTGATGGTATTGACGGACCGCCTGCCGATGGAGCAGATCCTTATGAACCTCTGCTCCAATGCGCGCGATTCAATGTCTGCTGGAGGGTCGATAACGATATCAACAAAGTGCTCTGCCAAGGACCAGGAGGATAAGCCTCTGGGGCCGGATGCATATGCGGTAATTACCGTGAGCGATAACGGGCCCGGTATGGATGAAAAAATCAAGGATAGGATATTTGAGCCATATTTTACGACGAAGGATGTTGGCAAAGGAACAGGTCTCGGACTTTCTATCGTTTACGGTATAATAGAGCGGCATAAAGGGCGGATAGAAGTGGATAGCAGGATTGGTGAGGGAACGACATTTACCATATATCTGCCTCTTTATGGGAGGCCTGAGAATGATGCTGAAGGCAACAGTATGAAGACGATGGATAAAGAGGATTAGTGATGGAGCGGATACTGGTAGTCGATGACGACAATGACTTAAGAACAGTGCTCAGGGACGTGCTCAAAGAAGAGGGCTTTGATACCGCCGAGGCCGAAGACGGCGTCAGCGGCGTCAAACTCTTCAAAAAAGACCAGCCGGATGCTGTGCTGCTCGATCTGAACATGCCGCAGATGGACGGCATCGATACGATGCGTGAGATCAGGAGGATAGGCCCTGATGTGCCCGTCATTATTCTGACAGGATACGGCGATATTCCAACAGCTGTCGATGCGGTAAAAAACGGCGTTTATGATTTCCTGATAAAACCGCCCGAATTCGACAGACTAATTTTTACTCTCAGGAAGGCCCTCGAAAAGAGGCGGCTTGAGACCGAGGTCAGGCGAACTACCACAGCCCTTGAGTCTTCCCTTGAACATCAGCTTGGCAAAAGCAGCGCAATAAAGACGGTAATTGACGGGATAAGGCAAGTTGCCCTGACAAATTTTTCCGTTATCATCCAGGGGGAGACCGGAGCAGGCAAGTCGGTGGTGGCCGCCGCCATACAGAGCCTTAGCGGCAGGTCCGGCAAACCCTTTGTAAGTGTGGACATCGGTCTTATTCCGGACCTTCTTGTTGAAAGCGAGTTGTTTGGATATAAAAAAGGGGCTTTTACGGGGGCTGAACGCGACAAGACCGGATATTTCGAGGCCGCCAACGGCGGCACGCTATTTATAGACGAACTCGAAAACATGTCGCCTCATGTCCAGTCCAAACTTCTCAGCGTTATAGACAAAAAAAAGATTTATCCTCTCGGCAGCACAAGCGCAGTGGATGTTGATGTGCGCGTCATAGCAGCAACGAACAGGGATCTAAAGGAAAGCGTCCTAAAGAAAACGTTCAGAGAGGATCTTTACTACCGTCTCGGAGAATTCTTTATCATGCTGCCTCCGCTTAGGGAGAGGATGGACGATATTCCTTTTTTCGCGCGCAAGTTCGTTATGGAGGCCGGCACTGAGCTGAACAAACAGATCAGGGAAATTGAAGCCGATACGCTTGCCATCCTTTTGAAGCATACCTGGCCCGGCAACCTGAGAGAGCTCAAAAATGTTATGAGGAGGGCGACCCTTATTGCTGCAGGAGATACGATAAGCAGGGAATGCGTAGAGACATTCATAAATCAGCCTGTCGCGGATAAGGGCGCCTCTACCGTCATGTCGCTTAAAGAGGCGGTCAAAGACCTTGAAAAAAGAATAATCACGCAGGCGCTTGTAAAGACAGAGGGAAACAAGACGAAGGCCGCGGAACTGCTTGATCTGAGCTATGCAACCCTTTTTGCGAAGATAAAAGAATTCGGCATTAAGTAGGTCAGCAACCCGGATTGTCACCCACCTATAATACCGAGTTAGATTTTAGTTTGCCCTCTCATTTTCCTCCTAAGGGGGGATGAAAAGGGTATATGGGTACCTCCTGCGGCAGTTGCTCATGCACAAATCCCGGATGAATAACCTTATTACTTCCGATATGGTCATATAGTCTTTTTATAATTTTGCTTTCTCGGCAGGGTATGCCGGCGAGGATTATCTCACAAAAACGCAGGGTTCTAAATCCAGGATTCTGGCCCTTTCTTTGCAAGAATTAAATCACTATCTTTATTTCTGGGGGGATGAGAAAAAGGGATATGGAGGGAAAGAAAAAAAACACTTGCCCGGCTTCTTGGCAATCTCTTTCTGTCAGGGAACGTGAAGTTCTTATGTGGCTGAGATGCGGAAAGACGTCATGGGCCATATCCGTTATTCTGAGAATAAGCGAGAGGACAGTAAATTTTCATGTCAGCAATATCATGCGCAAGCTTGGTGTCATTAACAGGATGCAGGCCGTCTCTGAGACATTCACTCATGATTTAAACAGTGTGAATGAGAGAGCCGATTTATAGGAATCTAATGATTGATTAAAGAAATCATTTTAGTTACTATAAATTAAAAAGTTTGCCTTAGCGGATGTTTTTTGCCGCGCGCATGAATGCTTATGAGAGTGCTCAGACATATTTCAGCTTCCCTGCTGATGGCCTTTGTAGTATCAGGAATACTTCACGCCGCTGCCCTCGTATCCCTGCCAGGATTAGGTGCGGCAGGTCTTACCGGACTTTTGTCCACAAAAAGCCTCTATGCAAGTCTTCTTCAGGAAGAACCGGCCAAACCTTTTGAGGGAGACAAAACGATAAAAAACCACTCTCCAAATTCATCTGCCAGAGTGTCAAATGGAGAAGTCAGGAGAGTGGAAGGGACAAATGAAACGGCTGAAGCAGACGGTGGCGGGACAGAGGCCACCCCGCGAGGCGCTTCTGAAGAAAGTGATAAAAATAAGGATGTCTCTGATGACCTGCAGGTAAAGAAAGATAGAGGAGAAGTATCGGAAGTTGCCGGTCTTTTGCCTGGGGCGACAAGAGCTTCGAAATCAGTCCCGGCAGCTGATATAATTAATTTCAGGAGAGAGAAGTTTTCTTTTGATATTTACTGGCTCGGCATCTATGTGGGCAGGGCGGTCATCGAGGCGGTCAAAGAGGATGGCATCGTAAGGATCACTTCCCAGGTACATT
>JBAIXS010000132.1:0-11768 GCA_037916395.1 Candidatus Sulfobium mesophilum | reverse complement strand
GAAGGTGGGCAACTCGACGTATGATCCTAAGACGATGTTAAAGATTTTGGTATATGGGTACTCGTATGGGTGGAGGAGTTCGAGGAAACTGGAGAGGGCCTTGCATCACAATCTATCGTTTATCTGGCTGACAGGGGGAATGAAGCCTGACCATAAGACGATAGCAAGATTTCGGCGGGACAACACCGTGGCGTTAAAGAAAGTCTTAAGGCAGTGTGTGAGGCTGTGCATAGATTTAGAGCTGATCGAAGGGAACACGTTATTCATAGACGGCAGCAAGCTCAGGGCGAATGCATCGATTAATCAAACATGGACCCAGCAGAGATGCCGAAGAGTGCTGGAAAAGACGGACGAGCAAATAGAAGAGATATTAAGGGAATGCGAACAGACGGACAGCAGAGAGAGCGGGACTCAAATAGGATTACCTGAGGAATTAAAAGATAAGCGTGTTTTGAAAGAGAAAGTGAAAGCCATAGTAGAGAAGATAAAGGAAGAAGAGAGGACGCAGCTAAACGCAGTGGATGAGGATTGCATAAAAGTACGTGGGAGGCAAGGCACGCATGCAGGGTACAACGCTCAGATAGCGGTGGATGAAAAACATGGGTTGATAGTAAACAGCGATGTAGTAAATGACAGTAATGATACGAAGCAGTTTTCAGAGCAGGTAAGACAGGCCAATGAAGTACTTGGCAAGAAATGTAAGACAGCATGTGCAGATGCCGGATATACCAATACGGGAAACTTAAAGGAGACTGTAGAGGAGGGCATTGAGGTAATAGTGCCGAATCAGAAACAGGCATTGCATAAGCCCCATGAGGACGACCCATTTGGAAAGGATAACTTTCTCTATGACAAAGAGAACAATCAGTATTTATGTCCTGAGGGCAAGGTATTGAAATATTCGCATTATAGCAAGACAAAGGGGCATTACTTATACAGAATCAAAGGGCCGTCGAACTGTATCCGGTGCAAACATTACGGCAAGTGCACAAATAATATGAGAGGGCGTGCAATAATTCGCTTGAAGGATGAGGATGTAAAGGAAGAACTGGAAGCCCTTTATATAAGTGACAAAGGGCAGGCGATTTATAAGAAGCGGAAGGAGAAAGTGGAACTGCCTTTTGGTCATATCAAAGGAAATCTAAAAGCCGGGGCGTTTCTGTTAAGAGGGCTCAGAGGGGTAAAAGCGGAAATGGCAATACTATCCACCTGCTTTAACATATCGAGGATGATAACAATACTTGGAATACCCAAAATGATGGCGGCCTTAGGATGATTGGATAAAAAGGCAATGGCAACAATACTGGTTAAGCTCAAGAAGCCTCTGAACCTAACGGTGGAAACAGATTATGGAAAGTCAAAAAGACAGTGTCATTTAAAAAGGCTTACAAAATGAGCTTCAATGTTTAATTGTGACACAGTCTGCAAGCCCGGAATGACAACAGAGAATCATTTTTGGGCCAATGACGAAAAAAGTGGGGGAACTCCCGCGGGTCAAATGTATTGCATTTGGACGGCAAAGAGAGATATCATTTATGATATTACTTTAGGAGGGATAAAATGGATATGCTGGAAGAAATTAGAAAAGTTGCCTACGAATTATATGAAAAAAGCGGCTGTATCGGAGGGCGCGAGGTTGAAAATTGGCTCGCTGCTGAAAAAATCGTAACGGCCCGCCATGCCCGCCTCAAGCAGCCTGCCGCTTCACAGACTGTAAAGAAGGTCACCGGGGCAAAAGTCAAAAAAGCGGCAAAGAGCCCTGAAGCCGAGCCTAAGAAAACGAAAACCGGGGCAAAGAAGACAAGCGCCAGAAAAACATTGAAACCCTCGAAATAAGCGGTTTCTCACATTTTTAGAACATGTAAGATTCCGGAGCGCAGCCATGAAAAATACTGATGAAAGAAATTTGGAAGAAATTGTCGCACGGAGAACCGATCTTTTCAAAAGGAAACCGGAAGCAGCGATTTATAAACCCAGGGTATCGTCACGACACATAAAAGGCCTTTATACAGAAACCAAAGTCAGGGAGCATCTGGTCAAGGCTGATTATCCCGTGCCCGCGGGCGGCAGCGACCAGGCCCCAAACCCGATTGAACTGCTTCTTGCCGCATTTGCGGCATGTGTGGAGTGTGCTTTTTATGAATTTGCGGTGCATGAGGGTCTCACCATAAATTCAGTGTCAGTGGACATAGAAGGGACACTCGATCTTAGAGGCCTTTTCATGATCGATGACGTCCAGGCAGGCTTCAAAGACCTTACCTACAATCTCAATATAGTGTCGCCCGATGATGAGAGCAAGATCAGAGACCTTGCAGAAAGGGTAATCGCCCACTGTCCTGTTGTTGACAGCCTGGCGAAGCCTACGCTAGTAAGAGGCGATATCAAAATTAATACGGCAGGTTAAGAGCTAAGTCACAGATTTTGTAAGGGTGGGTAATTATTCCCCATTCTGTGGGGAATTTTTCTACTCGCTTTGCCTTTTAAAAAGCACCGACTCCTGAAAAACCCATGGCAGATCACACTTTTTGCCATGGCACCTTATTTGCTCTTCATATTCAGCCTATGAGTGAGACGCTGCTTTGCTCGAATAACCCAATCCTGATGAAGAGCCTTTATGCAATCCTCAGGGATGAAGGCTGCGACGTTGACATCGCCGAGCATCCTTCAATAGCCGTACAGAAGGCTTTATCAAAGCAATATGCCTCGCTCATCATCGATTCAGAGCCTTTCGGTCTTTCTGTCATGGAGGCGATAAAGATAATCAGGACCATTCTTCCGGAGATAGTTGTAATATTCGTTGGATATGATACCCTTGATACTGACGTCCTCAGTATCGAGGCGCCTGTAGACCTCGAACAATTCAAAAGGACCGTCCAGCGTCTAAGGATGCATAACCTGCATTAAATTACGGAGAAAGGGGAATTTATGGAACCAAGAGAGATCATTCTTAAGGCATTTGAAGGGGGAAAACCCGAACGTGTCCCGGTAACGCTCTTCGGCGGCGGAATGTGGAGTATCAAAGATTATGGCTCGACATTTGAAGAACTTGGCAAGGACGCTGCCAAGATGGCTGATATGTGCATAACTGAGGCCGACAGGATCAGAAGCGACGTTGTCTACGTCGGCTCCGGATTCAACAACTTCCATGCTTCCGCTCTCGGCACCGCCTTCGGGGCGGGGATAAAGTACAGGGAGATCGGAGCGCCAGACCTTACCGCACATTTCGTCAACTCCGAAGAAGACATAGACAAGCTGAACATTGATGATGTACATAAGGACCCTGTAATAAAGAACGTCCTGGAAGCCACCCGCATCGTAAAACAGAAGATCGGGAAGAAATATCTGGTGACAATGACCTGTTGGGGACCATTCACCCTGGCCGCCCGCTTTGTGGGAGAAGAGGCTTTCATGAAGTATACATTCAAGAAGCCGGCCATCGTGGAGAAGATGGTCAACTTTTGCGCTGACTTGCTCATCCACCTTTACGCTCCGCTGGTTGCGGACGGGTCACTCGAATGCCTCAGCATAGCTGATCCGACAGCGTCAGGGGATCTCATAAATCCCAAGCAAATGGCTAAGTTCGCCGTCCCCCCTCTTAAGAAAATGAGCGATTGGGCTAAGTCTAAGAATGTGCATACAATCCTTCATATATGCGGCAATACAAGCGACCGGCTCGAACAGTTTATCGATACCGGCTGCAGCGTAATCTTCTTCGATCAGAAGGTAGACATCGCAAAGGCAAAAGAGGTCCTCTTCGGCAAGATGTGCTTCGGAGGAAATGTCGCTCCTGTACATGTGCTTCTGAACAAGACCGCGGCTGAAGTCGAGGCAGCATGCAAGGAGATAATCGGAATCGCCGGGAAAGACGGCGGATTCGTGCTCGTGCCGGGGTGTGACATACCGCCGACGATACCCTATGAGAACCTGAAGGCGTTCCACGATACCGCATTTAACTGGAAGTACTAGTGGGCAGATTGCTTTTTTGAAGGGAGGTGAGGCGGCTTAGCAGTGAATCATTAAGAGCACGGGCCCTTAACAAAGGGAGGTCAAAGTGGGATTGTTTGATTTTATCAGGCAACTTCTTGCTCAGGAGCCGGAAAAAATTATTAGGGAGGAGACAAAGATGGCAGACGAGAAAAAGATGACAACAGATGAAGTCAACGAGTATATGAAGCAAAAATGCGGTTTTGTACCCAGGATGTTTCAGATAATCAACACCGTTACACCTGAACCGGGGAGGACCTTTGCGGATTTCTATGCGAGCATCTTCGGTGATGGCGCACTTTCGAAAAAGGTAAAAGAGCTGATGTTTATGGCGGGCGGCGTCGGTTACTGCTCACCGCGTTGCATCATCCACGTTATCCCTGCCATAAATGCAGGCGCTACCACCGGAGAGATATTTGAGGCAGCGTCGGTGGGTATGATACTGGCCGGTTTTGTCCCGGGCGGCCCCGGCATTCCCTATGCTTTTGAATACGCCCTTAAGTGCCTTGACATCGAGGCAAAGTACAGAAAAGGCGAGAAGTGGGAATACCTGCCGCAGCCGAAATTCGACCACGGAGTATTCTAAAAAAAAGCCGGGTGTCAGTGTCGGATTCAACCGGCACTGACGCCCCAATTATCAGTTAAGGCGGATTCATAACACATCCTTTCATTTCCCTATAAAGGAGAGCTGATGTTCAGATTTCAAAAGGAGCAAAAAGTTTTCGATTTAAACGGCATTAAGATCGGCGGACAGCCCGGAGAAAACCCTCCGCTGATGATTTCCTCGATGTTTCATAACAAGGACAAGATCGTTCAGGACCGCAAGGGGAACTTCGACCGTAAAAAGGCCGTAGAAATAATACGGAAGCAGGAGGAACTCACTGAAGTTACCGGCATCCCCGGCATGGTTGCAATGGTTGCCAACTCTCCGGAGGAGGCAAAGATCTATATCGACTTTTTCCTCGAAACTACAGACATGCCCTTCGGTATCGATATGTGGGTTGCAGAGCAAAGGGCAAAGGCAACAGAATATGTATCAAAGCTGGGGGTTCAGCACAAGTTTCTCTATAACAGCATAACCCCCTGGGACAAAGACATCAAAGGCCAGATCCAGCGGCTTAAGGACCTGGGGATCCGGCATGTCGTTATACAGGCTTTTGACGATCAGGACCAGACGCCGGCCGGAAGGCTAAAGTCCCTGGAGTCGATCCTGGCGCAGGGAGCAGACGGGTTTACGACAATCATCGTGGACACCTCGGTCATGAACCTGCCTTCCACTTCTTTTTCCCTGGTAGCAAACAGGATGATCAAGGAAAAACACGGATTCCCCTCAGGCGGGGCGTATTCCAACGGGACACACATGTGGAAAGAGATAAAACAGACATGGGGCCTCGACGGATTCAAGGCGATGGACGCCGTGGTACAGGGCATGGCATCGGCCCTCTGGTCTGACTTTAACTTCTGCGGTCCTGCAGTGACAGCCCCGAGGGTATTCCCGGCAGTCGCGAGCGCCCATATGCTTCTTTCGACTCTCGTCTTCGATGAGACCGGCGTCATCTTCGACAACCCTGCCCTGCCGCTTAGAAAGCACTTCAGCGACTTCATCGCCAAGATACAGGAGGGCGGAGCAAGGAAAAAGAAGTAATGATATTGCTGTGGCTATTGAATCCCGAAGTGTCATTCCCGCTCGTCGGGAATCCTTCTTCTGCCGGAAGGATTGCGGACAAGCCGCAATGACAGAAATACTGTGTTACTTTGTGGTGAAAATAAACATAGAAGGAGAATTTACCGCTCATGAATTCACGAGGAAGAGTCTTAGGACTGTTTAAGAAGGAGAAGATAGACAGGGTGCCCTGCTTTAGCGGCATGGGCAACATAACCGAAACAGGCATCAACAAACTGGGCTATCGTTTTGCCGGTATACACCTTGATGCAAAACAGATGGCAGAGACAGCTGCCTCCACATTCAAGCTTTTTGGGTTTGAATCCGCGGTAGTGCCTGTTGATCTTTGCGTAGAGGCAGAGGCGATGGGCTGCGAGATCAATGTCTATCCCCATGCTGAGGGCATACTCTACCCCACAATCAAGAAAAAACTTGTCCATAATGAAGACGAAATGAATGTATCTGTGCCGGCCGACATGGCAACGCGCGGGAGAGTGCCTCTTTTAAAGGAAGCTATCCGTCTTCTAAAAGCGGACATAGGCAATGACGTAGCGGTTGGCTCGTACGTTCTGGGGCCTTTTACCCTTGCGGGTCAGATAATGGAGCTAAACGATCTTCTGAAGCTGTCATTCAAGAAGGCCGATAAGGTGGCAAAGCTGCTGGATGTCATGGCCGATGCCCTGATCATCGTGGCAAAGGAGTATGAGAAGGCGGGCGCTGACTATATTACAGTCAGAGAGATGGGGGCAACAAGCGACGTTCTGAGCCCCAGGGTATTTAAGAACCTTATTCTGCCGCCTCTTCAGAAGGTGATCAAAGAGATTTCCGTCTTTTCCGTGCTGCATATCTGCGGTAAGACAAACGACATCGTTACATCGATGGTCGAGGCCGGCCCCACCGCAATCAGCGTCGAGCAAAAAAACGACCTTGCAGAATCCAGGAAGAAATTGGGCCCCGATGCCCTCCTCTTCGGCAACGTTGACGCATATAACGTCCTCGTATCGGGCAGCGAGGAACTTGTGCGCACCACTGTGCGCAAGTGCATCGACGATGGTGTGAGTGCTGTCTGGCCGGGCTGCGACATCTGGCCTTCGGTACCGCCGGAGAATATGAACGCTATGATGGATGAAGTAAAAACCTATGGAGGTAAAAAATAATGGCTGACGAAGCGCGTAAGAAAGAGATTCTTGAAAAACTCAGAAACGGAGTTATCCAATATGACGAGGACGCATGCAGGGAAGGCGCCAACGAAGCGGTGGCAGAAGGACTTGACGCCAACGAGGCGATTTTCGATGGCCTTGTCTCGGGCATGGAGGAGGTCGGCAGGCTCTTCGAGGCACAGGAGTATTTCGTGCCGGAGATCCTTATGTGCGCCGACGCGCTTTATGCAGGCCTCGAGATACTCAAGCCGCACTGTCAGCAGATGGACCTGGGTGTCAAGGGCTCTGTTGTCATCGGCACTGTCGAGGGTGATGTCCACGATATCGGCAAAAACCTCGTTAAGATGATGTTCGATGTGGCCGGCTTCACTGTTTACGACCTGGGAAGAGACGTCCCCCTTGACAAGTTCGTTGAGGAGCAGCTGAGGACCGATTCCGAACTCGTATGCCTCTCGGCTATGATGACTACATCGATGGTAGGCATGCCGAAGGTAATCGAGAAAATCAAGGCGAAGAACCCGGACTGTATGATAATGATAGGCGGCGCGCCGACATCAAAGGAACTTGCCGACAAGTGGGGCGCCGACGGATACGCCGAAGACGCAAGCAATGCGCTGAAAGAAGCCATCAAGATGGTTGCGTTCCTGAAAAAACTCAGGGACGAAAAGATGAAAAAATAGGCGGCTTGTGAACGCGGATCCGCTGAAGCAGCTCCTAAGGGCCGAAGGCGCGACGCTTGTCGGGGTGGGTGATGTGACAAAGGCCTTGTCGAAAGAGATCAGCCACCTCAACAGGGGCATTGCGATCGCGGTGAACCGGAGCCTCAGGAGAGAAACAGTGGAACTGCTCATCCGCCTTCAGGGACTGGCCGAAGGCTGGCTCAGGGCAAAAGGCCACCGCAGCCTTTCGATTCCGCCGGATTCGGACCGCAGGCAGGACAAGATGATCACTAAGCTTTACAAGCTCTTCTGTCATAAGACAGCCGCGACATGCGCGGGTCTCGGATGGATCGGCAAAAACGGTCTGATAATTAACGAGCAGTACGGTTCAAAAATGACCTGGGCTACCGTACTGACCGATGCACCGCTGAGGGCCGACCAGCCTTATGTGAAATCCCTCTGCGGAGATTGCGACCTCTGCGTCGCACATTGTCCGTCGGGCGCGCTGAAGGGGCATTTGTGGTCCTTAGGCAACCCGCTTAGGGAGATTGTCTCCTATGACAAATGCAGAACGCTTAAGTCGGGAAGGACGTCACTTAAGGAAAAACCTAATTGCGGGTTCTGCGTGACTGTCTGCCCCTACTCGCGACAAGGCACGCGTGAAAATTCAAAATCAAGTCAATTTGTTAAGCCTGCGGTATCCTGACCCATCAGGGGATTTCAATAACGGAGCAAAGCGACACGGATAGGCCGCGGTTACAGATCGACACGAACCTGGATCGTTACAACATTTTTTAGGAGGATTGATAGATGAGTCGTAAATTCAAAGTGATATTTCAGCCTGCAGGCCGGCGTGGAGAAATAGAGGAAGGGACAACGATTCTTAAGGCCGCTCAGAGTCTCGGCGTTGACCTGGAGTCTCTCTGCGGTGACAAAAAAGTCTGCGGCAAGTGCAAGGTTCGGATCGAGGAAGGATATTTCGAAAAAGACAATATCGAATCAGGCATGAAGCATATAAAGCCTCAGGAGCCGACATCCGATGAGATGAAACACATCAAGCCGGAGGATGGGCCAGGCATCAGGCTGGCCTGCTCCTGTGAAGTACACGGTGACCTAAAGGTCTTTGTCCCTGAGCGTTCGAGGGCCGGCAAGCAGGTTGTCCGGAAAGCGGCGAAGGAACTTTCAATAGCTCTCGATCCTGCCGTAAAAAAGTATACACTGACGTTTACGCGGCCTACGCTGCACGATATGACGACCGGAGATTATGAGCGCGTTGCAAAGGCCATGGCTGACACTTATGGCATAAAAGACCTTAAGTTCGATTTCGAAGTGCTCCTTAAGTTACAGGACGCGCTGCGCGAAGGAGAATGGACAATTACGGTGACGGTATGGCAGGACAAGGAAATAATCAAGGTCGAGCCGGGACATGTTGATGTCTGCTACGGCCTGGCCGTAGACATCGGGACGACTACCTGCGTAGGTTATCTCTGCGACCTTTCAACCGGAAAAGTGATCAACACCGAATCAATGATGAACCCTCAGGTGCCCTACGGTGAAGACGTTATGTCGAGAATAACCTATGCGATGACCAACCCCGAAGGGCTTAAGACGATGCAGGACGCTATCATAACCGGACTGAACGAGATCATCGGCAAGGTTGTCTCAGAAGTGAAGAAGGATGGCGCGAATCCGGGTTTCGCGATAGATGATCTTACAATCGTCTTCAATACAGCAATGCATCACATTTTCCTGGGCCTAAACCCGGTTTACATCGGCCGGTCACCATTTATTCCGGCGGTGCAGCGATCCCTCGACATCAAGGCCCGCGACCTCGGGTTAAAGATCAATCCCGGCTCGTTCATCCATGTCCTGCCGATCGAGGCAGGCTTCGTAGGGGCCGACAATGTCGGAGTTTTAATCGCCCAGGAACAGTATTACCAGGACGATATGGTCCTGGTAATCGATATCGGCACTAATGGAGAACTGCTCCTTGGCAATAAAAACAGAGTGTGTTCCACTTCGTGCGCAACAGGCCCTGCCTTTGAGGGCGCGCAGATTAAATTCGGCATGCGTGCCGCACCCGGCGCTATAGAGAAAGTTAAGATAGACCCGGCGACAAAGGAGCCCAAGTATAAGGTCATTGGGAAGGCGGACTGGCATACCCACATCGAAGGTAAGATCAACGCAAAGGGCATCTGCGGCTCTGCAATCATCGACGTAATAGCTGAGATGTTTCTGGCGGGTGTAATCGATAAGACAGGCAAGTTTGTGATGGACCCTAACACAAACCGGATCAGGAAAGACTCTTCCGGAAAACCCGAGTATGTGCTTGCCTGGGCTGAAGAGACTTCGATCAACCAGGACATCACTGTAACCCAGGGTGATGTGAGGGCGCTTCAGCTCGCCAAGGGCGCTCTTTATACCGGAGCAAAACTGATGATGCAGAAGATGGGTGTCACCAAGCTCGACCGTGTCGAGCTTGCAGGGGCCTTCGGCAGCCATATCGACCGCGAGGCATCCCTGGCGCTTGGCATGTTCCCCGACGTCCCTATCGAAAAGGTAGTGGTTGTGGGCAACGCTGCAGGAGACGGCGCGAGGATGGCGCTATTAAACAGGGCCAAGAGAAAAGAGGCCGACGAAAGGGCCCGCTGGGTGGAGTTCGTGGAGATCGCGACAGAGCCGACATTCGAGAAGGAATTTATGCAGGCCATGCATATACCTCATATGAGGGACAAATTCACTAACCTTAAGAAGATGCTTGAAGAGCAGAAGTCGGCTGCTGCTGCGGGAATTAAAGGTTAAATTATCACGTGACAAAGGTTAGGGTAGATACCGGGCAATGCGGCATGGAAGCTGTCGTTGAGGTGAAAAAAAAAGATAAGGGTACATTTGAGCTGAGGATAACTTCGCCCTGTGTGATGGTTGCAAAACTTGCGGAGGAGACTCCGACACTCACACTGAGTGATGCATTTAAAATGCTGCTTGAAAATCCCGTATACAAAAAAAGTGCTAAATGTCTCAGGCACGTAGCCTGTCCGGTTCCATGCGCGGTACTAAAAGCGCTCGAAGTAGAGGCCGGACTCGGAGTACCTAAAGACGTGTCGATCCATTTTGTCAGGGACGAAAAGCCGAAACCCCACAAGACCGACAAGAAGCACCCGTGACCGAAGTGGTTTATTACAAGCCATGGACCCTCTTTTGGGTCGCTGCCATCCTGGCTTACGGATATATGGATTATGCAATTTGGCGGCTGGTGAAATCCTCGATGAGAGGACAACGGGAGCCATCGCGTGGCGGCTGGACTTTTCAGACCGTGTGGATATGGCTGATGGAAGTCATGATCCAGCGCCAGCTCCTTGCCCTCTCCTTTTCCCGCTGGGTTATCCATATGCTAATCTTCTGGGGCTTCATTTCCCTGGGGGTGCTATCATTTTTCCTCGTTCTTCTCTTACTAGCGGAGATATCGGGCATCGATGGAGGTCTTAGGCCCTACTTCCTTTACGGCAGCGGACATGTTTTTGTGAAGGTCTGGGGAGACTTCTTCGGCCTTTGCCTGCTTTTGGGCCTGCTGGCAGCTTCCTTCAGGCGAATCCTGAGGAAGTCGAGCCAACTGCTTAACGATCAATCCGATTTTATTCTTTTGGCATACCTCCTTTGGCTCGCCCTGAGCGGCTTCTTCCTCGAAGGCCTCCGTCTCAGCCAGGTCCCCGCTTCAATATCGCATTATTCCTTTGTGGGACGTTTCTTTGCCCTGTCCTGGGCAGTCAACTCCCCTGACATCAATCTGTGGCTGACAGTGCTTTGGAGTATTCATGCCTTCAGCGGACTGGGCCTTCTTCTGTATCTGCCCAAGAGCAAACTCGTGCACAGCTTTTTCGGTCCGGTCGTAATCGCTATGAACGCGTCCGAGGAAAAGGAAAGAAAGGACATCTATTGGCCAAAAGTAAAAGATCACAGACCGACAAAATAGCCGGGGGGCTCACCCGCAGGCAGCTTATCGAGATTGAGGCCTGCAGCCGCTGCGGCGAGTGCATGCTCTGGTGTCCTGTATATCCTCACGACAGCAGGGAGGAGATTACCGCGCGCGGCAAGATTGCCCGGCTTCGAAGAATGGTTTCGGAAGATAATGTTTCGGCCGTTGATACGGAGCATTTAGAAAGTCTCTACGCATGTTCCGCATGCGGTCAGTGCCATGTGATCTGTCCAATGCGCATCGATACAGCTGAACTATGGGAGCAGGCACGCAAGGCCCTGGCAGACGCGGGAATTACACAACCTGAGCCGCAGCTTGAGCAAATGGCC
>JBAIXS010000131.1:0-9017 GCA_037916395.1 Candidatus Sulfobium mesophilum | reverse complement strand
AGCAGTTCAGTCTGTCCCCGTTAACATACTGCAAGTTAACCGAAGCAATATGGAGGAATGACATGGCGGACGAGAAGACCCCAACCCCTGGTTCAGGAACAATCCTGGTAGTGGGGGGAGGAATCAGTGGTATCACGACGGCGCTTGAAGCAGCAGAGGTCGGATACGAAGTGTTCATAGTCGAAAAGAACCCGTATCTGGGTGGCAGGGTGGCCCAACTCAACAAATATTTTCCGAAATTGTGCCCTCCTACCTGCGGTCTGGAGATCAATTTCCAGAGGATAAAGAAGAACAATCTCGTGAAGTGGTTTACGATGACCGAGGTCGAAAAGATATCGGGAGGCCCGGGGAATTACGATGTGGTCCTCAAGCAGAGTCCGCGTTATGTAAACAACAACTGCACATGCTGCGGCAAGTGCGCAGAGGCGTGTGATGTTGAGATCCCTAATACCTTCAATTTCGGGATGGACAAGCGGAAGGCCGCATACCTGCCTCATGAGATGTCCTTCCCGCAAAGATATGTACTTGATCCGTCTATAATCGGTACCAATAGCGCCCAGAAGTGCAAGGACGCATGCCCCTACAATGCGATCGACCTTGATGATAAGGCGAAAACATTCAATGTCAAGGTTGCCTCTGTCGTATGGGCGACCGGATGGAACCCCTATGACGCTTCGAAGATGACAAACCTTTCATTCGGAAAGGTCCAGAACGTGATTACCAACATGATGATGGAGAGACTGGCTGCAGTCAACGGTCCTACCAACGGCAAAATAGTCCGTCCTTCCGACGGCAAGACGGTCAACAATATCGCCTTTGTCCAGTGCGCCGGATCAAGGGATGAAAATCATCTGCCTTTCTGCTCTTACATCTGCTGCCTCGCATCGCTCAAGCAGACCACCTACATTCGTGAGGCCAACCCGGAATCCAAAGCGACAATTTACTATATAGACCTGAGGACCCCGGGCAGATATGAAAAATTTTACAAGAAGGTTAAGGCCGACGGGAACGTCTCTTTTATTAAAGGGAAGGTTGCAAAGATAGAGGAGGACCCTGCGACGAAGGATGTGATCGTCACTGTGGAAGACACCCTTTCAGGGAAGAAGATACAGGCGCGCCATGAGATGGTCGTCCTTGCCACCGGCATGGAGCCCTCGACGGCATCGGTGAAGGTACCGGGAAATGCCCAATATGATGATAACAACTTTGTCATTTCAGCCGAGATACTGTCGACCGGGTGCGTGAAGAAGCCGTCGGATGTGATGTCATCCGGACAGACGGCAACCGGTACGGCTTTGAAGGCGATTCAAATGGTGAGGAGGTAACATAAATGGAGAAAAAACTTGGCGTATATATATGCGGGGGATGCTCGATAGGCGAAGGCCTGAATCTTGAAAAATTATCCCTCGTTGCAACTAAAGAATACAAGGCCCCTATATGCAAAACACATCCTGCTATGTGCGGTGAAGAGGGCGTTGCGACGATAAAGACGGATATGGCGGCCGAGGGAGTCAACACAATTGTCATAGCTGCCTGCTCAGGCAGGGTCAAATATGATGTCTTTGATTTCGGCCCGGCGAATATCGTCGAACGTGTAAATATCAGGGAGCAGGTCGTCTGGAGCCATGACTGGACAAAGCAGGTTAAGGTTAAAACAAAGGACGCAGAAGGCAAAGAGGTTGTCAAGGAAGAGACGCAGCCTAACGACGATACCCAGATGCTTGCCGAAGATTATCTGAGGATGGGCATCGTCAAGGCCCAGAAGATGAACCAGGTCGATCCGTATCTGCTCGAAAATGTCGAAAAGAGTATCCTTGTCATTGGAGGCGGCATTACCGGACTGACAGCAGCAGTCGAGGCGGCTAAAACAGGGTATGAGGTCACGATCGTAGAGAGGGAGGCTCAGCTTGGCGGGTACGCTGCGAAGCAGCGCAAACAAGTACCTACAAAAGCCCCCTATACTGATCTTGAGCCGAACACGATACAGGACAAGATAAAAGAAGCCACGGGCAATTCGAAGATAACAGTTAAACTCAATACCGAGATTGCCAGGATAAGCGGCGCGCCGGGGCAATTTGCCGTTTCCTTCAAGCCTGCCGGCACGAAGTCCAAATGGGATATCCCGCCTAAGAAGAAAGAGGAAGAGACGAAGGACAAGCCCGCTGAGGCAGCAGAGACTCCTGCCGAGGAGCCGGTGGAACTTCCTGCCGATCAGATCAAGTGCGAGGATATCCTTTCCTCCGATCCGGACGCCGAAGTCTTCGGCGCAGTGATAGTTGCGGCAGGTGGAAGACCTGCGGACCCGTCACAGTTTGAACATCTGGGGTTTGGGAAGTTTGCAAACGTCATCACAAACACTATGCTTGAGGAGAAGGCCGCCAAGGGCAAGATAGTGAGACCGTCGGACGGCAAGGAAGCAAAGACTGTAGCCTTCATCCAGAGTCCTGGTCTTGCGGGGGATGACAGTGACTTCCCATATGCATCATCAGTCACCAGTATGATATCTCTTAAACAGGCAAATTATCTGACCGAAGACTACTCTGACGGGAAGGCATACATATTTTATAAGCATATGCGTACGCCCGGCCACTATGAGAATTTCTATAAATCCGCCCAGAATAACCCGGGTATCTTTCTGACCAGAGGAGAGGTCAAGTCGGTTACTGAAAATGCGGACAAGGGCCTGACTGTCGAGGTCCACGATACCATCCTGGGCGAAAAGATAGCGGTTGATGTCGACATGGTGGTGCTTGCTGCCGGTATGACACCTGAGACGCAGTTTGAGCCGGTGATAAACCTCGCCTACAGGCAGGGTCCTGCGTTCAGGGATCTCGAGTTGTTTGACGGCTATGCCGACTCGAATTACATATGTTTCCCTTATGAGACGAGGCGAACCGGCATCTACACCGCCGGCAACGTCAGGCAGACTATGACCAACGGCGAATGCGTCGAAGACGCCACCGGTGCCGCCCTCAAGGCGATACAGTGTCTTGAGTCTACCAACAGGGGAATGGCTGTACATCCGAGGTCAGGCGATATGTCTTTCCCCGAATTCTTCTTCCAAAGGTGCACACAGTGCAAGAGGTGTACGGAGGAGTGCCCCTTCGGAGCGCTCGACGATGATGAAAAGGGCACTCCCAAGCCGAACCCGACGCGATGCAGACGCTGCGGAACCTGCATGGGCGCGTGTCCCGAGAGAATAGTCTCCTTTAAGAACTATCACATAGATATGATAGGGTCAATGGTAAAGGCTATTAACGTACCTGACGAAGATGAGGAAAAATACAGGATCGTAGCCTTTATTTGCGAAAATGACGCGTTGCCGGCGCTCGATATGGCGGGTCTTCATAAACTGAAGTACTCGGCCGACATCAGGTTCATCCCCGTAAGATGCCTGGGCTCGGTCAACACGATATGGATAGCCGACGCGATGTCAAAGGGCAATGACGGCGTACTTCTTATCGGCTGCAAATACGGCGATGACTATCAATGCCACTTCGTAAAAGGAAGCGAACTCTGCAATAAGAGGATGGACAACGTAGCCGAGACGCTGGGCAAACTCAGGCTCGAGCCGGTCAGGGTGCAGCAAATCCAGTTTTCGATAGACGAATACGAAAAGATCCCGGAAGCGATCGGCAAATTCGTAGAAGTAATAGAAGGTGTAGGCTTTAACCCGATGAAGGGATTTTAGGAGGAATAAATGGCTGAAGGCAAGTTGATTAAACCTGACTTGAATTTTGTAAAACGAGTTATGAGTTCCGGCGGGGAGTCGCTTAAGAAATGCTACCAGTGTGCTACCTGCTCGGTTGTATGTAACATGACGCCCGACGATAAGCCCTTCCCCAGGAAAGAGATGATACACGCGCAATGGGGCATGAAAGACAAGCTTTTCGGGAACCCGGATGTCTGGATATGCCATCAGTGCAGCGACTGCACAGCCTATTGCCCCAGGGGTGCAAAGCCCGGCGAGGTGCTGGGCGCCATCAGGAAGGTAAGCATCGAGCATTATTCCTTCCCTAGTTTCATGGGCAGGATGGTCGGAGATTCCAAGTTTCTTATCCTCCTTCTTTTAGTGCCTATCCTGTTGTTCGGAGTTGTGGCTCCCTACGTTGGGCAGCTTATTCCGCCGCAGTATCTTCCCGAAGGTCGCTCTCCGGCGTATCTGCATGAGGCGATGTCCTCTTCGGGCCCGATTGTCTATGCCGAAAAATTAATGCCGGTGCCTTTCATTGATACGATCTTCATCTGCGCCGCGCTTTTTGCAGCATTTGGATTTTTCATTGGCGTTATGAAGTACTGGAAAGACCTGACTGCCTTTGGCGGCAAGCCGAAGGGTTCGATCATGAGCGCCGCTGTTGCGACGATCAGCGATTTCCTTGCGCACAAGAACTTCAAGAAATGCGAGGTGACGGTCGACAGGTCAAAATCACATCTGTTTGTTTTTTATGGCTTTGTCGGGCTGGCTATAACTACGACGTGGGCTATCTTTTACCTTTACGGCCTGCACAGGGAATCGCCCTATCCGCTGTATGACCCGATGAAGATTCTGGGGAACGCCAGCGCGATCGGTCTTCTACTAGGAATCTCGTGGGTAATTTCAAATAGAATGAAAAACGCGGAGAAGGCCGGAAAGGGAAGTTATTATGACTGGCTCTTCATCGGCGATGTGCTGACGATAGTGGTCACCGGAATACTCAGCGAAGTTTTAAGACTGCTGGGGATTGGCATTCTTGCCTATCCTGTTTATTTCATTCATCTGGTAGCTATTTTCTTTCTCTTTGCATATGCGCCTTTTTCAAAGATGGCCCATATGGTTTATAGAACTACTGCTCTTGTCTATGCTAAGAGCATCGGCAGGGAGAAGGAAAGTTAAATTGCCTGTACTGACTTTTGACACGGCGAAAGAAACAGGAGGAGCATTATGGCAACAGTTAAAGAAATATTAGGGACGATCGAAAGGCATATTTTTTCCATCGACAAAGACAAGACCGTTGCAGATGCGGTAAGCCAGTTGGTCGAAAATGAGATCGGAGCGCTGGTCGTCGTGGACGGTGAAAAGCCGGTGGGGATGTTTACCGAGAGGGACGTTCTTAAATGTTGGACCAGAAAGGCCGAACGCCATTTCAAAGACATCAAGATCTCCGAGGTAATGAGCACGAACCTGATTATCGCCGAGGCTGATGACGACCTTTGCTACGTGACAACGATCATGATCAAAAACAGGATAAGGCACCTGCCTGTAATTGACGCAAGCAGAATTGTTGCGATGCTCTCCATCAGGGACGTCGTCAAGGCGCAGGTAACAGACCTCAGGGCGGAGAACCATTACCTGAAAGATTATATCTCGGATAAATATCCGGGGTAATGACTTATTACTATCTGACATACAGCGAAGCAATTAAAAGGAGGTGACGACCGGAGTATAAGAGGTTGTTTTAGAGGGGGTTTAGCCTTACTTATATTATTTTCAAAAGGAGGAATTTAATGAGTTCAACTATTCTTTTTGCTCTCGGTTGCGGCGTGCTTGGCGTTCTATACGCCCTCATGACCGCAATGTGGGTATCCAAGCAGGATGCCGGGTCCGATCGTATGCAGCAGATATCGAATGCTGTTAAAGAAGGCGCATATGCCTTTCTTGCACGCGAATACAAGACAGTGGCGATGGTCGCCGTTGTTCTTTTTATAGCAATAGCCGCTATTCCTCAGTTGGGCATATGGGCGGCTGTAGGATTTCTTATTGGCACGGTCGGCTCTGCACTCGCAGGGTTTGTGGGAATGTGGGTGACGGTCCGCGCGAATGTCAGGACGACACAGGCGGCTTCAAAGGGCCTTCAGAATGCGCTCACTCTCTCATTTAAGGGCGGTTCGGTTACAGGTGTTATGGTCGTCGGTCTGGGCATACTCGGACTGGCCGGATACTTCACGATCGCTAAAAGCATGGCAGGAGAGGGAGCATTTCATGCACTCATCGGACTTGGTTTCGGCTGCTCTCTCATGTCCGTGTTTGCCCGTATCGCCGGCGGCATCTATACCAAGGCTGCTGACGTAGGCGCTGACCTTGTCGGTAAGGTTGAGGCAGGCATTCCTGAAGACGATCCTAGAAACCCTGCTGTTATAGCAGACAACGTCGGCGACAACGTCGGCGACTGCGCAGGCATGGCAGCCGACCTTTATGAAACATACACAGTCACGCTGGTTGCGGCGATGCTCCTGGCCAAGTCTGTTTTCGGGCCGGACAGCCCCTGGGTTGAGTTCCCTCTTATGCTGGGAGGCGTATCGATTGTTGCGTCCATCATCGGAACCTTCGGCGTCAAGCTCGGCAAGAGCCAGTATATTATGGGTGCTCTTTACAAAGGCTTGGCGGTAGCAGGCGTTTTGGCGGCTATAGCATTCTATTTCGTTTCCCAACAGTTCATCGGAGGGCTGCAGGGTGCGGATGCGGGCGTTTTTACTCCCATGAGCGTCTTTCTTACAGCTTTAATCGGTCTTGTTCTTACAGGTTTGATCGTCTGGATAACAGAGTACTATACAGCTAAGGAATACAGGCCTGTACAGACCATCGCCAAGGCCAGCCTCACAGGCCATGGCACAAACGTCATCGCAGGTCTTGCAATGAGCATGGAGGCTACTGCGCTTCCGGCCCTTGTCATTGTCGGCGCTATTCTCGGGGCCTTTTATCTCGGGGGCGGGTTTAGCGGCAACGCTGGCGGAGGACTTTTCGCAATAGCACTTTCAGCAGTTTCGATGCTTTCGATGACCGGAATAGTTGTTGCGATTGACTCCTATGGTCCTATCACTGACAACGCAGGCGGTATCGCTGAGATGGCTGAGCTCCCGTCTGCAGTCAGGGATATTACAGACCCTCTCGATGCGGTCGGAAACACCACGAAGGCTGTTACAAAGGGATACGCTATCGGATCAGCCGGACTTGCTGCCCTTGTTTTGTTTGCAGAATATTCCAGAGAACTGGCAAAGAGGGGCGGCGGCGTTTCCTTTGATCTGTCCGATCCCTATGTTATCGCAGGTCTTTTCATCGGCGGCCTGATCCCCTACTATTTCGGCGGCAGGCTGATGTTGGCGGTCGGCAGGGCAGCAGGCGGTGTTGTTCAAGAGGTGCGCAGACAGTTCCGTGAGATCAAGGGCATCATGGAAGGAACAGGCAAGCCGGAATACGGCAAGTGCGTTGATATAGTGACACAATCTGCCATCAAGGAGATGATGATCCCCGCTCTTCTGCCGGTCGTTGCCCCGATTATAGTAGGTTTTGGTCTTGGTCCAAAGGCACTCGGCGGCATGCTCATCGGCAGCATCCTGACAGGCCTTTTCCAGGCTATTGCGATGACCTCCGGCGGCGGCGCATGGGACAACGCAAAGAAGTCTTTTGAAGACGGCGTTACCGACGACAAGGGCGTTATGCATAAAAAGGGAAGTGACGGGCACAAAGCCTCCGTCACCGGAGATACTGTCGGCGATCCTTACAAGGATACCGCAGGCCCGGCGATAAACCCGATGATCAAGGTTATAAACATCGTGGCGCTTCTCATAGTTCCGCTTCTGTAGTTTAAACACTTAGAGAAAAGCCGATCCCGGGGCATAGGGATCGGCTTTTTTGTTATAATTATCAAGATGCATTTTTCCCAAACGATCTCCGCGGTTAATGCAGAGATCATAAGTGAAGCCTCACACGACTGTCATTCTCGCAAGCGAAGCGAGTCGGGAATCCTTCACCTCCCCCATCCCCTCCTTACCAAGGAGGGGAGAAAGGGGAGGTCCGGACAAGCCGGAATTACAGAAATGGGCCGAGATATGCTTTACGTTTGTTTGAATTAGCGGATATTTTCTTTTGGAATAGGTCACAGAGACTAGCTAGTTTTTGAAAGGATGCAGCAATGGCTATCGACGAAAAAGAATTCAATAAAAAAATGGCGGAAGTAAAGAGTAAGCTGAAAAAGAGTGTTATTGTCCCGCAGCAGCTTACAGGCAATGACAGGATGCATTTTAAATGCTACCCCGGCATCGGATGTTTTACCAAATGCTGCAGCGGCATAAGAATAAATCTTACTCCTTATGACATCTACAGGCTTAAGAAAAGGCTAGGCATGTCTTACCACGATTTCCTCATGGAATATACCGTTCCCAGGTCAATCGATGGAACACCGCTGCCGATTGTGGTCCTAAAGATGAAAGACGACAGTGAAAAATCCTGTCCATTTCTTACTCCCGAAGGGTGCACTATATATAGCGACCGGCCGGTGACATGCCGATATTATCCGATCGGCATGGCGATTATGAAGAAACATGATAAAAAGACCGGACAGGATTTCTTTATCAAGATAAAGGAAGACCATTGTCTGGGGCATAATGAGAATACTGAATGGACAATCGACGAATGGCGGGCCGACCAGGAGGCCGATCTATACGATGAAATGAACAATGACTGGATGGAGGTCGTTCTGAAGGCAAAATCCCTCGGGATGGTAGAGTTCGGGCAGAAATCTCTGGACCTTTTTTTTATGGTGAGCTCCAACCTGGACATGTTCAGGGACTTTGTCTTTAACAGTGATTTTCTAAAGGCTTATGAGATCGCCCCTGAAGTTGTTGAGAAAATCAAAGATGATGAACTGGAACTCCTTAAATTCTCGCTAAAGTGGCTCAGGTTCACAATGTTTGGCGAGGGCGATTTCAAGGTCAATGATGAAGCCCGCAGGAGGGCCCGGGAGCGGCAGAAGGCGGCGGCAATGGAGAAAGCACGGCTGAAAGAAGAGCGCGCAAAGAAGGCGCTCGCAAAGACGCCTGAAGAAGTTATGAAAGAGGCCGACCGGGAGGAAGAATAAGATAGCTAAGCTGTGCCTGTTCACCGTGTTATTTCGCCGGAGGCATCGGTTTTTTTGAATATTGTTTTTCCACTTCTGCCAAAATATCTTCTTTCAGCTTCGCGAGCTCTTCTTTAAACGAATCGTTAGCCAGGACCTCTTTTGGGAGATCGCTAAACCTCTGAGTTATTGCGTCCCGAAGAA
>JBAIXS010000130.1:0-1839 GCA_037916395.1 Candidatus Sulfobium mesophilum | reverse complement strand
CGAAGGATCTTCGGCTTTCTCTTCCACGTGAAAGAGCAGGTAAGAATGAGCCCGCAGCCGGCCCACAAGGCTTTTCCGAAGAAACTGTATTATTCTCTTCGTGTAAGGGACCGCTTCTGGGGATGGCTTTATAAGCCGGTGATAGAGCTTAGTTTCTGGGTCTCGCGCAATGTCGGGAGGCTCCAGCAGGGCCGCATCCAGGCATATCTTATTTATTCGTTTCTGACAATCATAGTGCTTCTGGTGTTCCTGCGATGACCCTTTATCCATTCCTGATAGAGATATTACAGGTCTTGATACTTCTTGCTGTAGCCCCCGTATTCGTCGGATGGGTCAGGGTGTTGAAGTGCTGGACACAGGGCAGAAGCTCGGCGGGGATTTTTCAGCCTTACAGGGACATACGAAAACTCCTGTCAAAGGACGTGGTCCTGGCTGAAAACGCGTCCTGGGTATTCCGCTTTACTCCCTACCTGGTCTTCGGGACAGCCGTGATAGCCGGCGGAATCATACCCATATTGTCAGTAGACCTCCCCCTTGCTGCCACGGCAGATGTCATAGTGCTGGTGGCCCTCTTTGCGATCGCGCGTTTCTTTACGGCCCTTGCCGGCATGGATATCGGCACCGCCTTCGGGGGCATGGGGTCGAGCAGGGAAATGACTATCGCATCGCTGGCCGAGCCGGCTATGCTGATGGCAATATTTACGATGTCCCTTGCGAGCAGGTCGACTTCGCTTTCCCATATCGCCCAGGTTATTTTAAGCGGCCAGCCGGTGCTGCGGCCTTCAATCGCGTTTGCTCTGTTTGCCTTTGTGCTTATCGCTCTGGCCGAAACAGGGAGGATTCCCGTTGACAACCCGGCGACCCATCTGGAGCTTACGATGATTCACGAGGCCATGATACTGGAATATTCCGGAAGGCATCTGGCGCTTATAGAGTGGGCTTCAATGATGAAGCTCTTTCTCTTCGTGGTCCTCGGTATTGCAGCCTTTGCGCCGTGGGGCATAGCGCCGGCAGGCAATATTTTCGCGGTCCCAACTGCTTTCCTTGTTATGATACTTAAACTCGGCGCTGCGGGCATTGCCCTCGTACTTATAGAGACAGGGCTTGCCAAGATGAGGTTGTTCAGATTAACCGAATTCCTCGGGTCGGCCTTCCTTCTGGCGACACTGGGGATGCTGTCTTATTTTATTTTGGAGTGAGATGAAGGATCTAGTGATTGAAATTACTCAGTCCAAAAATCTCCCCTCGCCCCTCTTTGCCAAAGAGGGGAAAATCCTCCCTTTGGCAAAGGGAGGTTAGGAGGGATTTAATGAACATACATATTGCGGCACAGACAAATAGTTTTCTTGCGGCGTTCGTGCTCCTGACAGCCTTTGGCATGCTGGTGCAGAGGAGGATGTACGGGCTGATCCATCTGTTTGCCTGGCAGGGGCTCTTTTTGTCCATCAGTACCGCCATAGTCGGTTTTGTCGCAGGGAAACATCACCTCTATATATCTTCACTTCTGACACTTTCGCTCAAGGTAGTCCTGCTGCCTTACATCCTCCACGTCCTGATCGTGCGACTCAGGATACAAAAGGAGGTCGAGACAGTCGTGAACGTGCCGCTGACCATGCTGATCGGCATAGCGCTCGTAATCTTCTCATATCACCTGACAGCACCCGTAAGGGAGCTTTCGACATTGGTGACTCGCTCGACGCTTGCGGTGGCGCTTGCTACGGTAATGATCGGTCTTCTGATGATGATCACCAGAAGACACGCGGTCACCCAGATAATAGGCTTTCTTGCGATGGAAAACGGGCTCTTCTTTGCTGCGACGAGCGCTACATACGGCATGCC
>JBAIXS010000129.1:0-13267 GCA_037916395.1 Candidatus Sulfobium mesophilum | reverse complement strand
TTGAATAAAGTTGAGAGATATTTATCGGTTTTTCAAGGAAACAAACGGCGCCAAGCCTGTACGCTTCACTTCTGACCGCTTCAGTGCCATAGCCGGACATGATCATAACCTTTGTCTCGGGGCTGACTTTCTTCACGTAACTCAGGAGCTCAAGCCCCTCTTTGCTGTCCGTACCACTCAGACGGAGATCGGAAATAACAAGATCGAATTTAATAGAAGAAAGAGCGCTCCGCGCGTCTTCAAGGCTGTGGCTCGTTATAACGGTGGAGACTTTCCTCAGTAAATCGGAAAGCAACTCCCTGATATAAGACTGGTCGTCTACGACTAATATAAGCGTCATGCAAACACTCCCAAGCAACAAAGATGCCATGAAAGCAAAACGGAAAACGTCTTATTTTATAAGTGGATTCTGGAAAAAGCCGGATAAAAATATACGGAAAATTGATAAAGACTATCTGAAATATTGAGTTTTGACGGAAAATGAATAGTCGTAGGTACTTCTCCACATAAATGAACAGCCTCTTTGTGGTGAATCGTGGAAGAGCGTCCTATTTGTTTCTTCCGGCGATATATGTTTCCACCACCTCTTCCACTTTTACCCTGACCGCCTCTTTAGTCCTTCTTTTCTTAAGTTCAATCAGGCCATCCTTGAGGTTTTTCTCGCCGATAATGATCTGTGTCGGAATGCCGATGAGGTCCGCATCTTTGAATTTAACGCCCGCCCTTTCGTCACGGTCGTCCATGAGGACATCAAGGCCTTTATCGGTCAGGTCTTTGTAAATTGCGTCTGCCGCCTGCATTGTCTTTGAGTCCTTGATGTTCAGAGGCAGTATCTCAACATCGAATGGAGAAATGCTGTCAGGCCAGATCATCCCGTCTTTGTCATTATTTTGTTCGATAGCAGCGGCAGCGATTCTGGCGGGTCCTATCCCATAGCTTCCCATGATGACCGGTTTTTCCTGGCCGCTCTCATCCAGAAAGACCGCTTTAAGAGGCGCAGAATATTTTGTTCCGAGCTTGAATATATTCCCTATCTCTATAACACGCTCCACATGAAGGGGCCCACCGCACTTTACGCAGAGGTCGCCTTCCTTTGCTATATGGATATCATGCCATTCTGCCTGAAAATCCCGGTCCGCCCTGATTCCCTTCATATGGTAGTGAGCTTTGTTGGCTCCGCTGACATAGACGCCCTCTCTCAGGGATTCATCGGCGACTATCCTTATCTTTTGACCCATCGGCCCGATAAAACCGGCCTCTACGCCCAGTATGTCCTTCACCTCCGGTTTCTGAGCCGGTCTGTGATTGCCGATTACCTTTGCTAGTTTCTTTTCATGAAGCTCCTGATCTCCCCGGACAAGCGCCAGCACCGGGCCGCTGTCTGATATGACTAGTATGCTCTTAAGAAAATATGAGGGTGAAAGTTTCAGGAAATTCGAGACCTCCTGCACAGTCCGCTTCTCAGGTGTATGTACCTCTTCGGCCTGCCAATCGACAGGTTTGTTCCTTGGAGGCGAGGAAAGCGCCAGTTCTACGTTTGCGGAATATCCGCAGTCCTTGCAGATTGCGACTTCGTCTTCGCCGGCAGGGCTTGGCGCCATGAATTCGTGAGATACGGCGCCGCCCATCATTCCAGGGTCGGATTCTACCATGAAGAACTTAAGACCGCAGCGCTCATATATCCTGTGGTAAGCGTCGGCATGGAGCTTGTAGTTCGTTTCGAGCGCTTCTTCGGAGACATCAAAGCTGTAGCTGTCTTTCATGATGAACTCCCTCGTCCGAAGAATACCGCTTTTTGGTCTTGCCTCGTCCCTCAGTTTAGTCTGTATCTGATACCATATCTGGGGAAGGTCCCTGTATGAGCGTATCTCCCTTGAGGCAAGCCAGGTCATGATCTCCTCATGCGTCATCCCAAGGCACATGTCACGGCCGCCCCTGTCCTTAAGGCGAAACATTTCGTCTCCTATTGCGTCCCACCTTCCTGTCTGCTGCCAGACCTCTGCCGGGTGCAACACCGGCATCGAGACTTCCTGCGCCCCGATAGCGTCCATCTCTTCCCTGATAATTTTATTGATCCTGTTGATGACCTTCCATCCAAGCGGAAGATAGATGTAGAGGCCGGAGGCGAGCTGACGCACGTATCCGGCCCGCAGCATCAGTATATGACTCACCGCCTCTGCGTCGGCCGGGACGTCTCTTAAAGTGGGTATGAACATATTTGAAAACCGCATATCTTCCCTCCGCAATAATGGACCTTCTGTGGCGGTCCGTTTAGGATTAAAAAAAATGACTGTTTAGAGTAAAGAATAGGAACGGGTCAGGTCAAGATATCGGCCTGACTCCGATTCGCCATCAATAAAGTCGCCATTTGTGCGAAGACGACATTTTCTCTCATTTTCACTTCGTTCCGAGGCACCGGCGCACCCGCCTGCGGGCGGGCAAATACGCGCCGCTGAAACCGTTCAAATGCATCTCCGCATACATTTGATGGTGAATTTTGGCTGATTTGCGATTGTTTTTTGCGAGAGCATTGAGGGAATATCCTCTTTTAATTTGTGGCAAGTCCCTCTACTTGGCAAGACTGGTCCTGATTATTTCTACCCTCGTCCATGTTTTATCAGGGTCATATTTTGTTATCGCCCCTGCGAGTTCTTCAGTTTCGGACCCCAGATTTTTCTCATACACAATGCCCGTCTGGTTTACCATGAAGGTCATGACGCCCGAAACGCCGTACCTCGCCGGGTATGCCACCAGCGCGAAACCACCGACCATCTTTCCGTCGTTTACATAATCCATTTCACCACCCGGGGCATTTGCCCCCTGCCCTTTTAGAATCTTAAAGAAATATCCGTGGTACGGTGTCCGCTTTCTGCCTTTCTCCACAGGATAGCCCTCTTCGGAGGCATGTGCGATTACGGGGCCCATCGGACTCGTTTCCTCTCCAGGTGCGGCATCCCAGTAAAGACCATCCTTCTTGCCCTTGTTGCTCAGAAAGTGCTGGGCGAACTGATGCACTCCGTCACCGATACGGTCTTCGGCGGCATACTCGTGCTGCGCTGTCACATAGGCCTGACAAATCTTAATGGTGTTTAATTCATTCCTGCCGATCCTTCGATTTAGCACCTCTTCTCTTCCCTCTTTAGTGGCAAAGATCCATTTCTTGCCCGACCTGACTATGGGTACTGCGAAAGGCCACTTGTCCTTTCCGATGACAACGAGAACTGTCTTGCTGTCTAATTTCGAAAACCTGACCGCCTCTTCAGCCGCCTTAACGAAACGCCCGCGCGCCCTCTCGTCGGCGACCGCATCGCCGGAAGATATGATATCCTTGCCTCCGGGGCCGAAGATGGCCAGCAATTCTGTCGTGTCATTCCCCCTGGCCGCCTCCACAAGTGAGTTAAAGGCCTGTCGCGGAGACTTAAACATCTTTTGCGATACCTGGGCAGAGGCAGCAATACCGCAGGATGCGATAACGAGAAAGCAGGCTATGAAACCCGCCAATCCCTGACGGAAATGAAATAGGTTTTCTGAACTGGTTTTATCTCTATGCATCGTTGATTCCTCCATATTTCGATGATCTATACTCATCGCCTGGGCTTATGGCCAAAAGCAGTATGCGCTTTTCCCGTCCTGATGACATAGTCAGCGTCGCCCGCCGCCGCTAAATCCTCCGGCTCCACCGCCGCGGGAACTCCCTGCTCCTCCGCCACCGGAACCTCCTGTTACACCGCGAGAGCCGCCGGGTGCAAAGCTGCGGGCTGCTCCGCCGCCGGAGTCTCTGCCGCGGATTTGGCCTGCGCTTGTGCGGCTTTGGAATCCGCGTTCGCTTGAAGACCGCTCAATTCCCTTATTAACCGAACGATCAAAGACGCTTGACCGTGTACCTACGGAAGATCTCGGTGCGCCATAACCTCTGAATTCTCTACCCGTTGTCGTTGTCCCTGTGGAGACCCCACCGGACGGGACGCGACGAGGAGTAGTGACAATTGCCCGTGCCCCGCTCTGCGCAGAAGGACTGGACCATACTGACCGTCCTTTACCGGATGAGGTCCCGCCGCGGAATCTGTTGGCAGGATCGATGCGCGACATCCTGCCTGTCTGCGGGTCCCTGTAATGGTTGCTCACATAGCCCCCGTGGCCGCTGCCATGGTCCTTATCTCCGTGATCATGTCCGTGGTCGCGCCTATGGTCATGCGCGTCAAAATCTGCCAGAACGAAGAAACCGGGGAACCAATAATTCCACCACCAAAAAGGGTAAGGAACCCACGTATAGAGATATGCATAATCAGGAGGCGGGGCATAGTAAGTAACCACAGGAGGGCCTTCGCTGGAATAATAATCGTTCATAACAGTGGAGTCGGGATACTCAACGCCGGACGTATCACCCGAATCACGACCGGAGGTGTCCATCTGCACATCAAGGCTATCCTGGGCTATAACGCCTCGAAAGGCGTTTAATGCAGCCTCTTTCGTCATGGACAGTCTGCCTGCTTCGGCTGCATCACTGATGGCGGCCTGTAATTCTCCGACAATATCCGGAGTTATCGGATAGTCGGCGACCCAGCCGTTGCGGGGGGCTATGCCAGCTGCGCTTAATGCGCTCTCCGCTTCAACTTCGTTTGCCATAGTGCCCAGCTTGAGCGAATCAGCCAGTTTTACGGCGAAATCGCCTTCGCGAATTAGCGGCTGTTCAAGCGGAGGACTTGTTGAAGTCTGGTCAGTCTGCGCATTAGCAAAGGCCGGCATCGATATTAAGGCCGTCAAAACAGCCAGGACAGTTAGTAAGTTCTTCATCTTAGCTCCTCCATGCCGGCTAAAATCGATTCTCATTTAAGCCGGCAATGACAAATCCGATCAGCGAAACTCACTCGCTTTATATATAGTTTAACTCTAAAAAGGTTGTTTGCGTTCATCTGCATGATTTTCCTTTTCCGGTAAAGCGACGAGCTCACCTTGACCCCAGTAGCCGTTGACTCCAGTGGCCTTGCGACCCGCTTATTTCCGTGATACAGTGTGTTCATCTGCAGCGGCAACCAAAAGTAATTCCTTTTTCTTCCTGCGCATCGTCGCTGCGATTACCGCGAAGGAAAACCCGGACAACTTCTTCATGGAGGAGTATATGAGCAACGATGATGTGCATCAGTGTAAATGTGGAAAAGGATTAACGAGGCGTCAGTTCCTAACCTCTGCAGGGGCGGGGGCCCTGGTCGTTGCCGCCTCCGGACAGCTTGGAAAAGAACGAGAGGCTTCTGCGGCTGTCGTCAAATCCGGAGAGGGAAACAAGATTACACTCCTCATTAACGGCAAGAAAATTCAGATGCTTGTGGAACCGCGATGGTCGCTTCTCTATGTTCTTAGGGAAGAGCTCGGTCTCACCGGCACAAAGGAAGGCTGCGGCCGCGGCGAGTGCGGCGCATGCACTGTGCTGATCGACGGCGTGCCAAGATACGCATGTATGACCCTAGCTGTCGAAGCGGAGGGATTTGAGATTACTACGGTGGAAGGGTTAATGAAGGGAGAAGAACTAGGTCCGGTCCAGCAGGCGTTTGTTGATCATGATGCCTTCCAGTGCGGATACTGCACGCCGGGCCAGATCATGGCGGTGGAGGGTCTCCTGAGGAAGGAGCCACACCCGACTTTTGACCAGATAAGGCATGGTGTAAGCGGGAACCTCTGTCGCTGCGGGGCCTATAACCACATCTTCGATGCCGCGAAGCGCGCAGCGGAGCTCAAAAGTGGAGGTGCACGGTGAACGGCCCTGAACGAAGCATCTATTATCTTCGCGGCATCCCGGTCCCTGAGACACCTCCACCCGGCAAAGATCCTGTCCCCTGGAAAAAGACCGAGGTCGTGGGTGCGCGTCTTCCACGGGTAGACGCCTATGAGCGCGTCAGCGGGACCGCGCATTATCCATCCGATATCCATCTTCCGCGGATGCTTTATGCAGCTGTCCTCCGTTGTCCTCATCCGCATGCGGTGGTGAATAAGGTCGACACTACGGCTGCCGAAGGGATGCCGGGCGTGCGGGCAGTGATCGGGGGAATGACATCCGAAGCAGATTTCGACTGGCCCTATTCAAAGGAGATAAAGGCAAAGATATTCGACCCCAGATGCAGGTTCGAAGGGGAAGAGGTGGCCGCTGTAGCCGCCGAAACTATCTACCAGGCATGGGATGCTGTCGGAGCGATTAAGGCTGAGTATCAAGTCCTCCCCTTCGTCGCTGAGGAGTCAAAGTCTCTGGATTTGTCTTCTCCACAGATCCATCCCGGAGGAAACACTGTAAAGACAGATCGGTACTCCCGGGGGGATGTGGCGCACGGCTTTGAAGAGGCGGATGTTGTTATCGATGAGACCTACCGAACGGAATGCGAGCTTCATACGCCCATGGAGCTTCACGGATGCGTGGCCAACTGGGACGGCGACCGTCTCACGATCTGGGAATCGACACAGGGCGTATACTCCATACAATCCCGTGTAGCGGAAATACTGGGGCTTCCGCTTTCGAAGGTCCGCGTCATAGGGCATTACATGGGCGGAGGGTTCGGCAGTAAACTCCAGCCCGGAAAGTACACGGTCATCGCCGCGATACTGGCGAAGAAGACCGGCCGCCCGGTAAGGCTATTTCTCACAAGAGAAGAGACTTTCCTTGCTGTTGGCAATCGGCCTCCGGCAACAATGCGCCTCAAGGCAGGAGCTAAAAAGGACGGAACTCTCATGGCGCTCGAATTCTCCTGTACCGCAACCGGCGGCGCTTATCCTGCCGGCGGGACGAGTCTTATCGACTGGCTTATCAGAGACCTTTACCTTTGTCCCAATGTAAAGACCGAGACGAAGGACGTTTATATAAACGCAGGCCCGGCGCGGCCGTTCCGCGCCCCCGGCCATCCCCAGGCAGCGTGGGCCCTTGAGCAGGTGATGGACGCACTTGCCGAAAAAATCGGGATGGACCCGGTTGATTTCAGATTGAAAAATATTCCCTCTTATAGTCAGGGGCGCGATGGTAATCCGCCTTACACTTCGACAGGACTCAGGGAATGCCTCATAGAGGGGGCAAAGGCCTTCGGATGGAAGGAAGCCAGGAAAGAAAGCAGGGAGACTAAGGCAAGCGGTTACCTGAGGAAAGGGGTCGGTATGGCAGGCGGGCTATGGTTTGCCGGGGGAGGCAATCCTCCTTCCACGGCTGTGGTCAAGCTCTTTTCTGACGGAAGCGTGAACCTGAATATGGGGGCGAGCGATATTGGCACAGGGACCAAGACAATCATGACGATGATTGTATCGGAGGAACTGGGTGTGAAGCCCGCCATGGTACAGATAGAGCATGCCGATACAGGCACGACGCAATATGCGACCCCGAGCGGCGGGAGTAAAACCGTCCCCACGGACGGACCCGCTGTCCGCGCCGCGGCGCTAAGCGTGAAACAGCAACTCCTCTTTTTCGCGGCAGCCGACCTGAAGACCGAGGATCAGTCCCTTACGCTCAGGGGCGATGAAGTTATTTCCCGGAAGGACCCATCGCTAAAAGTGAAAATCCGCGACGTCACGGGTTTGAAAAAGCGTGGTGTCATCGTAGGTGTTGGCTACCGCGGCCCAAATCCGGAGGGTAAGGTGGTTAATCCATTTGCGGCCCAGTTTTGTGAAGTCGAGGTGAACACAAAGACCGGTGAGGTGAGAATTCTCCGTTTCCTGGGATGTCATGACAGCGGCAGGGTAATGAATCGTCTTACTTATGATAATCAGGTTTTCGGCGGGATCACTATGGGAATCGGTCTTGCCATGACAGAAGCCCGCATTTTGGACCGGGACCAGACAGGAAAGATGGTAAACAGGAACTGGCACGACTATTTGCTGCCGACTAGCCTCGATGTTCCGGAGACGGTATCATCTCTCCCCATAGAGAGGCCCGACGACACTGCAAACACGATAGGGGCAAAGGGCCTGGGGGAGCCTGTAACAATCCCGACTGCTGCGGCCATCGCCAACGCCGTTTATAATGCTGTCGGCGTGAGGATCACCGGAACTCCGATCACGCCGCTTCAGCTATGTCCCGCCCTCGAAAAGGATGGGAAGGAGGCATCGCAATGACACCCGCATTTTCCTACATGAAGGCACAATCGATCAATGACGCGGTGTCCGCGCTCTCAAAAGGCAACGCCAGAGTCCACGCCGGCGGAACCGACCTCCTTGGATGCCTGGGGGACCATGTCTTTACTACAGACATGGTCTTAAGTATCAGCGGACTCAGGGAACTGAAGGGGATAGCGGAGACTGAGGGAGGCAGCTTGAGAATTGGGGCACTCACCACGATCACCGAAATCAGCGAGAGCCGGATTATCAGGGAGCGCTACCCGGCGCTTGCCCAGGCAGCCTCGGAAGTGGCGAGCCCACAGCTTAGAAACCAGGGGACTATCGGAGGCAACCTCTGCCAGAAGCCAAGGTGCTGGTATTACAGGGGCGAGTTCCACTGCCTGCGAAAAGGAGGCGGCAAGTGTTATGCCGTTTCGGGAGAGAACCACTACCACTGTATCATTGGCGGCGACGGTTGCTACATAGTCCATCCTTCTGACACCGCGCCTGCGCTCATGGCCCACGGGGCGGCAGTCCATATAGTCGGCCCCTCCGGAATGAGGAAAGTTTCTCTGGATAATTTTTTCGTGCCGCCATCAAAGGACGTCGCGAAGGAAACTGTACTTGAAACAGGCGAGATAGTGACCGAGATAATTATTCCGCGTCAGCCTGCGGGACTGAAAAGCTCCTACCGAAAGGTGCGCGCCCGCCGGACGTGGGATTTCGCTCTTGCCGGTGTCGCCCTCGCGCTCCAGATGACTGGCGACAAGGTGGCGGATGCGCGAATCGTTCTTAGCGGCGCAGCGCCTGTCCCATGGCGCGCGGTCGAGGCTGAAAAGGAGCTTATCGGAAACGCTCTCAATTCAGATTCTGTCAAAAGAACAGCCTCTTTGTCTGTAAAGGGTGCCCGGCCATTAAAACATAATGCCTACAAAATACCTCTATTCAGGGGGATGATCGAAGAGGAACTGACGAATATTACGAAGTTGTAGAAGTAGTCATTATATACGACGGTAAGGGAGCAGGTATGAGGACAGCTCCGAGATATGGAGGTATCGCCCGTGTGCAGAAATATCAAAACCCTTTTCAACTTCGACCCGCCTGTTGCGGACGAAGAGATTCGCGCCGCGGCGCTGCAATTTGTGAGAAAAGTAAGCGGTTTCAATAAGCCGTCGAAAATCAACGAAGCTGCATTCCTTGCTGCTGTCGACGAAGTGGCGACTGCTTCCAGAAACCTTTTGAACTCTCTTCAGACGAACGCGCCGCCCAGGCGCCGTGAAGAAAAGGCTGTCAAGGCACGCGCAGACGCTGCCGGGAGGTTTCCCGCGTGAACGCTCTTCTAGTGTGCTGTCCCGTAAGTTGTTTGTCATTGTCCGGCTTGACCGGACAATCCAGAAATCTTTAAAAAAAATGGGTTCCCCGATCCGAGTCGGGGAATGACGGCAAGAATATTTCTGTAAGTTATTTATGGGACACTACATTAGTTACATATATTGAATTTTTACGATGCAACTGGGATAGAATAAGAAAAAGAGGAAAGTTTGTTGAAAAAGAACTGCTGGGAAGTGAAGAAGTGCGGAAGAGAACGCGGCGGGAAGAACGTGCATGAACGTGGTGTTTGCCCCGCCGCAACGGATAAAAGACTCGATGACGTCCATTCGGGAAAGAACGCGGGCAGGGCATGCTGGGTGGTCGCCGGGACCTTCTGCGAGGGAAAGGTGCAGGGCACATTCGCAAGAAAGTATGAAGACTGCACACTTTGCGATTTCTACAAACAGGTAAGAAAGGAGGAGGGTTCTCAGTATCAGACGGCGCTGGTCCTGCTTAAGAAACTCAAGGTGTTAAGGTAGCGGCAGGAACGCCGTGCCCATGGTCTTCTGCGATTTCATCTTCTTTGAAAAAAATCCTCCGAAGTGTTACATTACTTTACTTCATCTCAATATTTAAAACTAAGGAGCAATAATGCGGAGAGTACCGCTTACACCGTCGGGCTTTAAGAAGCTTCAGGAAGATCTTGAGAGGCTCATGAAAGTCGACAGACCCAGGAACATCCAGGCCATCGCAGAGGCGCGCGCCCATGGCGACCTCTCTGAAAACGCCGAATATCACGCTGCCAAGGAACAGCAGTCCTTTATTGAGGGAAGAATCAATGAACTCAAGGCTAAAATCGCGCTTGCAGACGTCATCGATCCGTCGAAGATAAAACAGACGAAGATTGCCTTCGGGGCCACGGTGAAGGTTCTCGATCTGGAGGCGGATGAGGAATATGTGTTTTGTCTGGTCGGACCGGAGGAGGCGGATGTTAAGCAGGGCAAGATATCCCTGAGTTCACCCGTCGGCAGGGCCCTTGTAGGCAAAGAAGTCGGCGACACTGCCGTAATCAAGGCCCCGGCCCGCACCATTGAGTACGAGATATTAGAGATCAGTTTTGAGTAGATATTTCAGGGCAGAGATACGATCCAACCAGCCAGTAAACCAAAACCATAATCTCCTTTCCCTTGCCAACATCGACACTATGGCCGAACCTCAGCCTGGCCAGTTTTATATGCTTGAGGTGAGCAAGGGATCAGATCCTCTTTTAAAAAGGGCCTTCAGCCTTTTCAGACGCACGCCCGAGGGATTTCAGGTTTTATACAGGATTAAGGGCAAGGGGACTGCCATCCTTAGGGACTTAAAGGAAGGGACTGTACTTCATGTGCTCGGGCCTCTGGGAAACTTCTATCCCCTTCCTTCTGATTCAGAGGACCCGCTTGTTATTGCCGGGGGAATAGGAATCGCGTCTGTTTTCTCCCTCGTGGAAAAACTTGCGAAGAAAGCATTTGTCTTTTACGGGGCCCGCGCCGGACAGGAACTCTTCATGACGGATGCACTCGAATCTTTTTACAGGGAGCTTGTCTTATGCACGGACGACGGTTCATGCGGTGTGAAAGGTACGGTTGTCGATGTGCTTTCTGATTTTGTTAAAAGACGCGATGAGTTCCATCGGCCCGTTATTTATGCCTGCGGCCCAAACGCGATGCTCAAGGAGATTGCGAAGACCGCTTCGGCAAATGGTATAAAGGCGTATGTTTCCCTTGAAGAGCACATGGCGTGCGGGATAGGCGCGTGTCTTGGGTGCGTCGTAAAGACAACGTCCGGTCATCAGAGGGTATGTAAGGAAGGCCCCGTGTTTGATGCTAGGGAGATTGTCTGGTGAGAGGCGAACGGGCCGAAATGAATATAATATCATCGCTCATTCTCGTTGTAGTGGCGTCATGAATCACGCCCCTGCAACTCCGAGGCAATTTCTCGACCCGCTTGCAACGGGTCCATACGAGAAGTTGAAGCCGCTCGAATATCATATTTATCGGGGCCTAGTGGGGTGACAACGGCAATATATGAACCTTGAAGTAAATATAGGCAGGCTTAGGCTTAAGAACCCGGTCATGACAGCATCGGGCACTTTCGGCTACGGGGAGGAATATGCAGAGTTTTTCGACCTGGGCAGACTTGGCGCTGTAGTCGTAAAGGGTCTTTCTCTCAAGCCTAAAGAAGGCAATCCGCCGCCCCGCCTCGTTGAGACCGCCTCGGGCATGCTTAATTCGATAGGACTACAGAATATAGGCATAGAAAGATTCATCAGAGAGAAGCTTCCTTTCCTGAAGACGTACGATACGGCTGTCATCGTAAATTTTTTCGGCGATTCGGTCGAGGAATACGCAACCGCTGCCGCGATGCTCAGTGGACAGGAAGGCATCCATGGCCTTGAGATGAATATATCGTGCCCAAACAAGCAGGCCGGATGGTGCATATTCGGCACAGACCCGAAGGTTACGTTCGAGGTGGTAGGCGCTGTCAGAAAGAGGACGGCCCTTCCGCTTATCGTCAAGCTTTCACCAAATGTGACCGACATATCGGTCATGGCGCGCGCGGCGGTTGAGGCAGGCGCCGACGCTTTGTCACTGATAAATACCATTACCGGCATGGCAATCGACATAAAAACAAGAAGGCCGAAGCTGGCTAACATTACCGGCGGACTTTCGGGTCCGGCAATCAAGCCGGTTGCGCTGAGGATGGTATATGAGGTGTACAAGGCTGTCAAAGTGCCTCTGATCGGAATGGGCGGCATTATGAGCGCCGAAGATGCGTTGGAATTTGTGGTCGCCGGCGCCTCTGCGGTCGCTGTGGGGACTGCGAATTTTGTGGGCCCTTTGGCGACGATCGAAATATTAGATGGTATAATTGATTTTATGAGGAGGGAAGGGATAGAGGATATCGGTTCTTTAACGGGAACTGCTCATGCAAAATAGGCAGATCATAACCCTCACCACGGATTTCGGGTACAAGGACCCTTTCGTCGGGGTGATGAAAGGGGTTATCCTAAAAATCAATCCCGAAGTCGAAATTGTCGACCTTACCCATGGCATACGCCCTCACGATGTAACAGAGGCAGCTTACACTATAGGAATGAATTTCCGCTATTTCCCTGAAGAAACTCTCCACGTTGTCGTTGTCGACCCCGGCGTAGGTTCCTCAAGAAGGCCGATCTTTGCGCTTTCAAACCGTCATTTTTTTCTTGGCCCCGATAATGGAGTTTTCTCATATGTTTACGGTATGGCCCATGAGACTCTCAGTGTGATTCATATTACGGCCGATCACTATTTCCTGGGAAAGGCGAGCCCCACCTTTCAGGGACGGGACATTTTTGCGTCCGTTGCCGCCTGGTTTTCAAGGGGGGTCAGGATTGAGAAATTCGGAGAACCTATTACCGATTATGAGAAAGTTGTCTTGCCGAGTCCCGTTGTGATGCCCGGAGGCGGGGTGCAGGGTGAAGTTATTTTTACGGACGGATTCGGCAATGCTGTTACTAATATCAGCAGGGCTGATATAGATGCAGTATGCGGTTCGGGGAACAGCAGTTCCTGTAAAGTTATTTTCAGAGGTGAAGAAATCCGGCTTAAGAACTTCTACGCGGAGGGTGAAAAAGGGACCTTGTGCTCTGTAGTCAACAGTTCAGGGTTTCTTGAATTATTTGTTTATGGCGGAAACGCCGTTAATGCAAGCGGCGTGGCCGTCGGCGACAAAGTAGCTGTGGCATCGAGCAAGTAGTGCGTTTGGGCGCACGACTGAAACGCTTTCTGTGCTTCTTGCCGTAAATCTTCATTTCTCTTTCTAGAACCTATCTCAGACTGGTTCTCTAAAAAGGGCTGTCATTCCCGCAAGC
>JBAIXS010000128.1:0-1905 GCA_037916395.1 Candidatus Sulfobium mesophilum | reverse complement strand
GCTTAAGAAGCGATCGTGACATCATCATAAAGCACTTCCTCGATTCCCTCCTATTTCTGAAAGTCATGCCCGAGGAAGTTTCCGCAGCTGCCGATATCGGAAGCGGCGCAGGATTCCCCGGCATCCCGGTAAAAATATTGGCACCGGGGATGAAGATGTTTCTGGTCGAGCCTGTGGGAAAAAAGGCGATCTTTCTCAGGCACATATGCAGCAGCCTGGATTTAGCCGGCGTTGAAATCGTCGATAAGCGGCTCGAGGAGGTAGAAGAACTGAAGGTAGATGTTGCGATGACAAGGGCGCTTTTTAGTGTCAGCGATTTTATCAAAATAACAAAAGGCCACATCAATCGAGGTGGCGTTCTGGTTTTAAGCAAAGGGCCAAAGATTCGGGAGGAATTAAAGGGGCTCGAACTGCAGAATATCGAGATATCCGACTTGAAACTCCCATTCGATGAGACAGTCAGGCATCTTGTTGTAGTAAAAAAAGTTGCCGGTTAATTGACGGGACATCCATACAACAACAGCCTACAGAGTTTCCTTCAGTATCAAATAGGCATAGACAAATGCCATGATCGAAAAGAAGAGCGCGAGGACGCCTAGGACAAAATAAAGGATGCTTTTTCCGGTCTTTTCCGCACGATACTCTAAATATGACTTGGGAAAGAGAGTGACCGCCCCGAAAAGAAGCATCATCCCGGCAAGTATCTGGGTGATCATCCGGACCATGATTTAGTCACACTCCTTCAAGCGGACAGGCCGCACAAATCGTTTTAGTCCTGCAATGTTCTTTCGCCACTCTGACAAGCAAGGCGTGATATTCATTAAAAAGCCGAACGCTATTTTCCAGGTTAGTGTGAAAGAGCTTCTGGAAACTGTCATAAGATGTGCCATGCGCAATTATACCATGATGCGAAAGCACTCTTTCGGTATAGGCGTCTATAACAAAGACCGGTTTTTCTAAAGCATACAGGAGAATGGAATCTGCTGTTTCAGGCCCTATGCCGTTTACATCAAGGAGCTTTTCCCTTATCATAAGGGACTCCTCTTTCTTCATCCTGTTCATACTCCCAGCGTAATCCTCGATCAGGAATGACACAAAATTTTTCAGCCTCGTTGCCTTAATATTAAAATAACCAGCCGGCCTAATCAATAAAGAAAGTTTTTCCTCGCTCAGCCTGTGGAGCGCAACGGCATTCAGCTTTCGTGCTTTTTTCAGATTCGAAATCGCCTTTTCTACATTGCCCCAGTTTGTGTTTTGAGTAAGGATGGCGCCGACCGCTACTTCGAAAGGCGTCTCGCCCGGCCACCAATGCTGAGGGCCAAAGTGAGAGTAAAGCCTACTGTATATTTCCATTAATTTATTCATTATTTGCTGTGCAAGAAAAATGCAACCCTTGTAACGCTAGTTTGTCACCCCGGATTGTCCTTCACACTCTCCATTTCAGTAATCATTGCCTGTGACAGATCCGCGCAGTCTTTTCTTTTCGCCGGTAATCTTCTTTTCTGCAAGCATCTTCTCCTTGGCCCTTTTCGAGCGCTTCCTCTTCTGACGCCGGATTTTTTCTATCCGCTGGATCTCCTCGCTCTGTCTGCCCTTTATCATTTGTTCGATCTTATTCGTGAGAATAACCCTTGCACGGTAGCGGTTCAGAGACTGAGAACGCTCCTCCTGACATTTCACTTCGATGCCGGTAGGGGCATGTTTGAGATAAACGCATGTTGATGTTTTATTCACATGCTGACCGCCCCTGCCCCCCGATCTGACAAAGGTCTCCTGAATATCCTCTTCATGGATATTTAAGGCCTCCATCTTTTCCCTAAGCTGTTTTTCCTTTAAGGGACTTACTGAAAAAATGCTCATGATCATCTACTATAGCATGTCCGATTGCTGCCATATATATGTACT
>JBAIXS010000127.1:0-2251 GCA_037916395.1 Candidatus Sulfobium mesophilum | reverse complement strand
AGATATCAAGACAACTGTTTCTTTCACCGCTTGTTGCGCTTTCGCCTGGCGTATCAGGCATAATTTCCTCCTCTCCCTCATTTCATATCCTTTTTTGTCTGTCATTGCCGCTTGCCGGCAATCCTTCACCTCCCCTTTTTCCCCTCCTTGCCAAGGAGGGGAAAAAGGGGAGGTCAGGACAGGCAGGAATGACATTCATTTAAATACCCCATGCCTTGTTAAGAAGTTACCATGCCTCATGGCGCCCGACGCGTCAGTCCCTTGACTTATCTGAAGATACCAGAAGAAAAATCTTTTCCTCCGCTGACAACGATGCTTTATCCTGCAGTTCCCCTGCGTCCATGGGTTTACCATCGAGAGTGATTCGTCTGCATCCCTGCCAGAAATCCTGAGATCGCCCGGCTGCGAACCGGATGAAATCTTCGCTTTTGATGACGACACCCCGTTGCAACAAGCTAGGGCCCAACTCGGCCATAAGGAGATTGAAGACCTTAATTTGTACGAGACCTTCTCCCTTAACGCAATCTTTTTCTGTCTCGTGGTAGGTGATCGCACTGCGAAAAGATGAATATGTGCCTCCCCGTCTGAGTGTTGCGCCGACAAGTCCGGGCATGGCAGCCGATAGAGCGAGGACAGAGCCGTCTTTTATCACCGCTGACTGCAGGTCATCAACCGCACTACCATCAAGGATAACTGACTGTATCTTTTCGATTGTCTGACTGTCTGCCCCGATTTCTTCACTGAGAAATGAGGCAACGCTGCAGCCGGTGCGGGCACTGATCGTGACTCCCTGCTGCAAAAGCAGAAAGAAATGTGAGACAAGCGGCCCGTCCACATCAAACGCGATACGCGGATAAGATTCGATATTGTCTGCGCTCATGTTTACACGTATTTTTACGTTGTCCGTATTACATAATGCCCATAAAAAAAAGGAGAGACGATTGTCTCTCCTTTTTGACCCAAATCGTTAAGATTACCAGTTAAAGACCTTGTCCAGGTCTTCGTCCTTTACTCCGAAGGTAACATTGTGCGGAGCAAACTTCTCCTTCTTAAAATACTCCGGCAAACGGTCCTGGGCGGCGGTAAAGCCGGCCTTTGCATTAAAGTCACGCTCCATAGAAAGCACCTTTTTCCCAAGTTCTGTCACACCATCAGCAGTGAGATTCAGCCCGTAAAAGGCGTTAAGCAAGTCAAGCAGGGCCTGGAATGTATCGGGCTGATCGAGCACCGCAAAGGCGATAAAAAGACACATGCCCGTGGAATCTATCGCCGCAGTTGCTATCTGGAGATTTCTTGAAAGCTCAACCTGTCCCTCAGGCTTGAGGGCGTTTACGTCGCCGCCCACTTTAAGGACGTTCTGGGCAACTGCGTATCCTGCCGTGTGGTCTGCGCCCATAGGGCTTGTGGCATATGTAACGCCGATACCCTGTACAGCGCGGGGGTCATAGGCCGGCATTGCCTGGCCCTTGACCACAGGAACCCTCTCAACGCCAAAGGCCTTGCCGGTAGCAGCAGCGCCGCTTCCGAGTATGCGGCCGAGATGCGTACCTTTACCGACCTCATGTATCATATTGATCGCTGCGTCGGCATCGCCGAACTCGGCGAGGCCCGCCTCCATGGCAACGGCGATGGTTGCGCCCATCTCGATCGTATCGATACCGTAATTGTCATCCAGGAAATCCATCATCGCTATCTTGTCAAGGTCACTGATGCCGCAGTTGCCGCCATGGGCCCAGACGGTTTCGTACTCGGGCTGTTTGGTGAGGTAGTGGCCGTCTTTGTCATTATATGTGCCCGAGCACTGGATTACACACCCCCTATGGCAGCCATGTGTCGGATTAGCCCCGCGCGCCTTCTCAGTTTCAGCCTGCGTCTCACCGCTAATGTTCGCCGCACCATCGAAGCGGCCCTGCTTGAAGTTATATGTGGGATAGCCTCCGACCTCATTGAGTATATTCGTTAGAACATTCGTGCCGTAAGCCGGCAGACCCTGCCCGGTGACCGCATGACTCTTGAGGCCGTCGACAAAACGCTTGTTTGCATCCTTGAATTTTTCCGGATCTTTTGGGGTCCGCATCGGCATGGTGACTGCAGGGCTTCCGGGAGCCGTTCCGTGAACTGTAGTATCATCAAGGACTATGACCTTGACACCCTTTGAGCCCATGACCGCGCCCAAGCCTCCTCGTCCGGCGTGGCGGGTAGGCCGTAATTCCATATCGGTAAATGCCACTGTTGCGGATGCCATCTTCAT
>JBAIXS010000126.1:0-4293 GCA_037916395.1 Candidatus Sulfobium mesophilum | reverse complement strand
ATATCATCGGCCAGGAAAAGGCGGTCCGGATGCTTCTTGGAATACTCATGAGGCAGAAGGTCGCATCTTCCTATCTATTTTGCGGAGAGGCGGGAATAGGGAAAAAAACAGCTGCAGTTGATTTCGCGAAGGCCTTGAACTGTCTGAATCCGCAATCTGCCGGACCCCGGTTTCCGTCGGACAGTCCTGTCGATGCATGTGACGAATGCGAGTCATGCGCAAAGATCAACGCCGGGGTGCACCCCGATTTTCTGATTATATCTCCGGAGGAAAGGATTATACGGATAGAGGAGGTCCGCATGATAGACGACGCGCTCTCCTATAAACCTTTTGAAGGGAGAAAGAAAACGGTCATCATCGACGATGCCGAGACAATGAACATCTCGGCCGCCAACGCATTTTTAAAGACGCTCGAGGAACCCCCTGAAGACAGCGTCATCATTCTTGTTTCTTCCAGACCTGACCTGCTTCCGCAGACTATACGGTCCCGCTGCTCGAGGACCAATTTTTTCCCCTTGCCTAAGGCGTCCTGTGCACAGGTACTTGCCGGAAAGGAAAAAGAGGCTGAAAAACTTTCCCTCGTTGCCAGATTGTCGATGGGGCGTCCGGGGATTGCACTCTCCGTCGATCTCCTTGAAGAGAGAACGTGGGTCCTGAACCTTCTCAAGGGGATGCTCCTTGCTGAAAAAGACGGGTGGTCGTCGCGCGACGACATGCAGCGATGGTTCGACCATGTGCTGGTTTTTTTAAGGGATATGACTGTCTTGAAACTGACTAATGATCCGGAGCAGATGGTCAATGCCGACCTCGAGGGGTATTTCGCCGGTTTGAGCAAATCCATTGACGTAAAAGTTATAATATACATTCATCAGGAGTTGAGCCGTATTAGAAGGCTTCTACAGTTCAACCTCAATAAATCCATAACATGGAACTATACGGCGTCAATGTTGAGAAAGGGATTAGTATTTTAAATGCCGCGTGTCATAGGAATAAGATTTAAAAGCTGCGGGAAAATATATGATTTCGAGGTTGACGGAATCGAAGTCACTAAGGGTGACCGCGTAATAGTGGAGTCGGAGTTCGGGCTTAGCATTGGGCAGGTCATCACCGGCCCGACCTCCACGGAAGAGCCTGAAAAGGAACTGAAAAAGGTAATGCGTGTGGCTACCGAAGATGACCTCAGACAGAAACAGGAGAATGAGAATTTCGAGAGGAATGCCAGGAGTTTCTGCCTTGAGAGGATCATGGCGCGGGGACTGCCCATGAAGCTGGTCTGCTCTGAGGTAACGCTTGACCGCAAGAGAATAGTTTTCTATTTCACTGCCGACGGCAGGATAGATTTCAGAGAGCTGGTCAAAGACCTTGCCGCAAAATTCAAGACACGCATAGAGATGCGTCAAATCGGTGTGCGCGACAAGGCAAAGATGGTGGGAGGTCTCGGTCTGTGCGGGAAGGAGCTCTGCTGCAAGCTGTTTCTTACCTCTTTCGAGCCAATTTCCATTAAGATGGCAAAACAGCAGGAACTTGTACTTAATACCGGCAAGCTCTCGGGCATATGCGGCAGGTTGATGTGTTGCCTGGGATATGAGTATAACGAAGGCGCTGAGGGGGCCTCCGTGCGGCCAGATGAAGTCGCGGCCTCGGGAGACGAAGAGACTGCAGCAGACTTATCGGAGGAATCACCGGCCAGCGTTGAGCCGACATGCTCCGCCGAATCACTGCCTTCGGGAGCGTCTTCTTCGCAGCCTGCGAAGCAAGATGAGAGGAAAAAAGGCGAAGGGTTCAGAAAGCATAAGAGAAGAAGAAGATACAGGAAGAAAACCACTCAAAATGAATAAAAAATTTTATGTAACCACACCGATTTATTATGTCAACGACATCCCTCATATAGGGCACGCTTACACAACGGTAGCTGCCGATATCCTCGCCAGGCGCAACCGGCTTTTAGGCAAAGAAGTGTTCTTCCTTACCGGTACCGATGAGCACGGCCAGAAGGTTGAAAAAGCTGCAAGGGAAAAAGACCGTATTCCTAAAGAGCACGCCGACATTATGGTCAGGAATTTCATGGACCTGTGGAAGAAGCTCAATATCTCAAACGACGGTTTTATCCGCACAACCGATGACGCCCATATCAGAACGGTGCAGGGGCTCCTTCAAATGCTTCTGGACAAAGGCGAGATCGAAAAGAGGGAATATTCAGGCTGGTACTGCACTCCCGACGAACGGTTCTGGACGGAGAAAGACCTCCTCGATGGCAAGTGTCCGGACTGCGGCCGTGCCGTAGAGCATATACATGAGGAAAACTATTTCTTCCTGATGTCAAAATATCAGGAAAGGCTTATCGAATATATAGGAAATAACCAGGCCTACATCCTGCCTGAGACGAGGAAGAATGAGGTCCTTGGGTTTCTTAGAAACAATGCCCTTGGAGACTTATGTATCTCAAGACCTAAACAAAGGCTTTCATGGGGCATACCGCTTCCCTTTGACGACAATTTCGTTACCTATGTCTGGTTCGACGCCCTCGTGAACTATTTTTCGGCAACGCGTTATCTCGCGCCGGATGCCGGCAAGGCCCGGCAGGGCGATTTCTGGTGGCCTGCGGACCATCACCTTGTCGGCAAAGATATCCTGACCACACATGCGGTCTACTGGTCCACAATGCTGATGGCGCTGAACCTGCCGCTGCCCGTAAACATTTTTGCTCACGGATGGTGGACTATCGAAGGGAAAAAAATGTCAAAATCTCTGGGCAATGTGGTCGATCCAAATGCTATTGTGGAAAAATACGGGGCTGATGCCTTCCGATATTTTCTCGTCAGGGAAGTTCCGTTCGGCCTTGACGGAGATTATTCTGAGGATGCGCTCATCAACAGAATCAATACCGATTTGGCAAATGATCTGGGCAATCTGCTCAGCAGGTTTCTTACGATGGCCGAAAAATATTCGTCAGGGGAGATCGGCTCACCTGGAAAACAGACTTCTATCGCTCGCTTTTCAGAGGAGCATATGGCCACATGCTCCACAGCGGCGGCAGACTCCCTCCTGGAGGAACATTGGCATAACCTTCGGTTCACTCACATCCTGGACCGCATATGGGACATAATAAGGGCCTCAAACAACTATATCGCCCAGACAGAGCCATGGAAGCTTGCCAGAAACGATAGTGACGCTGTAAAGGACGTCCTCTTCGGAGTCTGGAACGCACTGCGCATGTCGGCTGTCCTGCTTAATCCATTCATGCCTGAGACCACGGAGAAGCTCTGGCAGCAGCTGGGTCTTTCCTCTCTCAAGGAAGAGGTAACACGATGCGTCCTGGAGGCTTCGGAAAAGGACGAAAAAGCCATGATCTTTGACTGGGACTGGATGCCGGCCTACCCTGTTAAGGTCTCAAAGGGCGACCAGCTATTCCCGAGGATTGAGAAGAAAAAGGAGGAGGAAAAAAAGAAGGAGCGGCAGGAACAGGCAGTCGGAGAGAAGGTCATATCGGCTGAAAATATTATTTCGATTAATGACTTCGTGAAAGTCGAGATGAAGATAGGCAAAGTAGTAAGCGCCGAAAGGGTAAAAAAATCGGATAAGCTTCTTAAGCTTCAGGTAGACACCGGTGAGACGCGGCAGGTTGTTGCCGGCATCGGCAAGGCATACGCCCCTGAGGATCTTGTTGGCAAAAAAATAGTCGTTGTCACGAACCTTCAGCCGGCAAAGCTCATGGGCAATGAGTCAAACGGGATGCTGCTTGCCGCAACGGGGCGTGATGGGGTGCCGGTCATCCTCATGCCGGAAAAGGACGTCGAAGAAGGCTCGCGTATAAAATGATCTATTTATTTTTATAATAGATTTATTACCGGCCTTGAAAAACATCCGGTTCCGGTTATTATACATCTAAGCATGACAAGAGGAATCCATGCCATTTAGATGTAAGAATATGGAGGGCTGCTACATGTACAACCTCCTGACAACCTCTGTGAGAATTATACGACTGCAGCCCTATCTGACGGGATATTGCGAAGACCCCATAATGTTCCGCGACTGCGCCAGGTATCGGCTCATTGAAACAGGGAAGGAACCGCCCTCCGACCTCCTGCCTGACGGCACTAAGCTGACAGCCTAGCCCTATTCTTCTCTCAGTCTTTCAAGGTACTCTTCCCATTCGAACGGCAGCATATGCTTCTTCTTGTTATTGCACTCCTTGCACGACGGCACGACATTTCCCTTTGTCGACTTCCCGCCCCTGATAAGAGGAACGATATGGTCCATCGTAAGTTCCTTAGGCGGAAACTCCTTATGGCA